>DASPJU010000399.1:0-2348 GCA_035628475.1 Salinarimonas sp.
GGCAGATCGCGGAGCTCGACCCCACCGACAACTTCAACCGCGCGAATGAGGACCCGATCGGCGGCAACTGGACGCTGATGACGGACTCCGGGAACGTCCGCATCGTCTCGAACGAGATCGCCGGCCCGAGCGCGAACGGCGAGGGGGCCGTCTACTACAACGCGGCTACGCCGGACAACGACCAGCGGTCGCAGGCCGTGCTCCGGGCTCCGCTCTCCGGGTTCGATGCCGCCTACGGCCCGGCCGTGCGTTGCTCTACCACGGCGCGCACACGCTACGAGGCGGTGGCGCTCAGCAACGACCGCATCAACCTCGTCAAGTGGGTCGCCGGCACGCAGACGACGATCGAGCAAATCTTCACGGCGCTTGCGGCCGGCGACACCATCAAGATCGAGGCGGAGGGCTCTACCCTCCGCGTCTACAAGAACGGCGTCCAGGTCCACTCGGAGGGCGACGCCTCGATCGCGAGCGGGCGCTGGGGCATGCGGCTCGTTCACAACACGTCGAGGCTGGACGATTGGGAGGGGGCGAACCTGAGCGCCGCCGGCATCACCGGCTCCATCGCCGCCACCCTGCCGCGCGCCACCACCTCGATCGCAGGGAACAACCGCATCACGGGCTCGATCTCCGCCACGCTCTCGGGCCTCACCGCTGCGCTGCAGAGCACCAACCGCATCACCGCGACGCTCGCCGCCCAGGTCGGCGCCCTCGTCTCGCAGCTCGAGGCCACGAACCGGATCACCGGCACCATCGCCGCCGAGCTGCCGCGGCTCATCGCGGCGTTCCGCTCCGCGGGCGGGTCACTCGCCTTTCCCCACCTGATGCGGCGCCTGCTGGCGCTCGTCGACGAGGAGTAGCCCATGGCCGACGCTGCCCATCGCATCTACACGGTGGTCTTCGACGACCAGCAGATCGGCGCCGCCGCCCAGGACCTGCTCGCGATCTACCCGGACGCGAACAAGCCCTTCAAGCTCGCGCTCATCGGCCTCTACCTGTCGAACACGGACGGGGCGACCGTGGCCGGCGACGCCAACGAGCAGTTCCCCAGGTGGTCGATCATCCGCGGGAACACGACGCCGGGTTCCGGCGGGACCGCGCCCACCCCCACGCCCACGGACGAGGACTACGCGCCGGCTTCCTTCACCGCGCGCGTGAACGACACCACGCTCGCGAGCGGGGGCACGCCCAAGACGCTGCACTGCGAGGGCTTCAACTCGAGGACGGGGATCATCTTTCCTGCCCACCGGCTGGCGCGGCCGAAGGTGCGCGCGAGCGGCGGGAGCCTCGTGGTCCGGCTGCTTGAGGCCCTGCCGACGCCCGTTCGCTGCTCGATGACCGCGTACATCGCCGAGTACGAGGGCAAGAGCTTCGACGTCCTTCCCTACTGAGGAGGTCCCGATGCGCCTGCTGCTGATCCCGCTGCTGTTCCTTCCCGCCTGCGCCTCCACGGGCATGCTCGCCACCCAGGCCCAGCTCTGGAAGGAGGGCGGCGCCCGGCACCTGGCCTCGAGCCGGCCGCCGGCGCCGGGGCCGGACCCGTCGCCCGAGGACCTGCAGGCGTGGACGGACTGGCAGTCCGCGCTGCTGGTCGCCGCGCACACGGTCTGCGCCGTCGACGAGGACCCGGTCGCGTGCGAGTGCGCGGACCTCGCTGTCCTCCTCGTCGTGGCGCCGGCGTGCGAGACCTTCCTGGCGGTGGGGCCGTGAGCGGCGGCGGCCTCGCTCCCGCGCGGCTCCGGAGCGAGGTTGTCCTCGCTCTGCGCGAGGCCGGGAGAGCCATCCGCGCCGTCTGGCGCCCCCAGGATGGCGAGGTCCTCGTGCTCCTAGCCAAGGACCTGGTCGACCTGGCGGCTGCGGTCGCCCGGGCGGAGACCCCGGCGCAGCTCCGGGAGCTCCAGCGGCGCGCCCGCCTCGTGGTCCACCACGCCGCGCTGATGGCCCTTCGGCGCGTCCACGGGGCCGAGCGGCGCGCCTGGGCCCGCCTGGAGCGGGCCTTCACCCGGGCCGCGCTGGTGGCCCTGGGGCGCGTCCTGGCGCCGCTGCTGGGGTAGCGAGGCACCCGGGGGGCAAGCATGCCGGGGGTCCGATCCGCTGAGCGCCCGGCGATCGGTCAATTCCCGCGTATAAGCCCTTCGCCCGCGGGTTTGGACCGATCTGGCCCCGATCCGGCGAGCGGTCGGTGATCACGCCCCGGGCGGGGGCGAGCCACGCCGCAGGAACTGGATGGCGTGGTCGGCGGCCTCGGGCGTTGCCTTTATGAGCTCGTGGCGCCAGCCGTCCAACACGAGGTCCACCATCGGCGGATCGAAGAGCACGAGCGCGACCTGCGCGCCCAGGGCGACCTCGTG
>DASPJU010000400.1:0-4264 GCA_035628475.1 Salinarimonas sp.
CCACCATGACGAGCAGGACGTGCGGCGGTGGCGAGCCGGGAGACGCCTCTCGGTCAACCTCCTTGAAGCGCGAGGCCACGACGGCCGACTCGAAGGTCTCGCCAGGACCCGCCGTGCTCCCGTGATCGTAATGCGGAAGCCGCGTCAGGCGGGGCTCGACGACAGCGACGACAGCGGCTAGGGCGAGCATCGCCCAAGGACTGCCATGCGCGGCCTGTCGTCGAAGGCCCGCATGGGCGTGAACCGCCACCATCAGGCCCATCCAGGCCGCGAGGAGCGCGGTCATGGCTGCGTAGCGTTGCGTCTCAAGGAAGGCGAGGCCGAGTCCGACGTCGAACAAGCGTGGCAGGTCACCTGCCGGAAGATGGAACGTTCGGGCGAGGGTTGTGGTCAGGTCGCCAGCCACGATCACCACGCAGGCGGCCACCGCCGTCGCCGGGTGCACGCGACGCGCCACGAGCGCGAGGGCGGCGTAGGCGACCAGCATGACGCGCGGGGGAAGGGCGATATCACAGGCGAGCGCCACCATGCTGGGCAGGGCCGGCACCGCGACGCCGGCAAGGCACAGCGCGGCGGTTGGCAAAACCGCATGCACCCTGGTGGACGGACGGGACAGAACGGCGACGTCGACCATCGATGACTCAAGCTTGCGATTATCGAGGCAGCGTGCCAGCCCAAGATTGGTGATGGATTAACGTGGCGAGCGGTGCTGCCCCGACAAGGCCTCGCGACGCGCGCGTGGCGATCCGATATAGTCCGTCATCTATCGTGATTGGCGACGCCGACCCGTCCCCGGCTAGAGGGGAGGGGCGCGTCTGAACGGGTCTGGAACATGTGCGGCATCGTAGGCATCCTTGGGAAGGCGCCCGTCGCGGGCCAGGTGGTCGACGCGCTGCGGCGCCTCGAATATCGCGGCTACGACTCGGCCGGCGTCGCGACGCTGGAGCACGGGCAGCTCACCCGCCGGCGCGCCGAGGGCAAGCTCGTGAACCTGGAGCTCAGGCTGTCGCAGGAGCCGCTCTCGGGCACGGTCGGCATCGGTCACACGCGCTGGGCGACGCATGGGCGCCCCAACGAGACCAACGCCCATCCCCACGCCACGGACAGGCTGGCGGTGGTCCATAACGGGATCATCGAGAACTTCCGGGAGCTCAAGGGCGAGCTCGAGGCGCACGGCGTGCGCTTCGAGACCGAGACCGACACCGAGGTCGTGGCCCAGCTCGTCACGCACCTGATGCGCGAGGGCCGCTCCGCCGTCGAGGCGGTGGCCGAGACCCTGCCGCGCCTGCGCGGCGCCTTCGCCCTGGCCTTTCTGTTCGACGGCGAGGACAACCTCCTCATCGGCGCCCGCCGAGGCTCGCCGCTCGCGGTCGGGCACGGGGACGGCGAGATGTATCTGGGCTCCGACGCCCTGGCGCTCGCCCCCTTCACGGACCGGATCACCTATCTCGAGGAGGGCGACTGGGCGATCCTGTCGCGCGCGGGCGTGGAGGTCCGCGCCGCCGACGGCGCGCCCGTCGCGCGCGCCATGCAGCGCATCCCCGCCGGCTCCTACGCGGCCGACAAGGGCAACCACCGCCACTTCATGGCCAAGGAGATCTACGAGCAGCCCGAGGTCGTGGCCCGCACGCTGGCGCATTACGTCGACATGGCGCGGGCCCAGGTCTGCCCGCTGGACCTGCCGATCGATTTCCGCGCGCTCCAGCGCCTCTCCATCACGGCCTGCGGCACGGCCTTCTATGCCGGGATGGTGGCGAAGTACTGGTTCGAGCGTTTCGCGCGCCTTCCCGTGGAGATCGACGTCGCCTCCGAGTTCCGCTACCGCGAGGCGCCCCTCGAGGAGGGTGGCCTGACGCTGGTGATCTCCCAGTCCGGCGAGACCGCCGACACGCTCGCCTCGCTACGCTACGCCAAGCAATGCGGGCAGAGCGTGCTGGCCGTGGTGAACGTGCCGACCTCGACCATCGCCCGCGAGAGCACGGCCGTCGCGCCGACGCTCGCAGGGCCGGAGATCGGGGTCGCCTCCACGAAGGCCTTCACCTGCCAGCTCACCGTGCTCCTGTGCCTGGCGCTCGCCGCCGGGCGGGCGCGCGGCACGCTCTCGCGGGAGGATGAGAAGGCGGTGGTCGACGCCCTCATCGGCGTGCCGGGGCTGATGGCGGAGGCGCTCAAGCGCGAGCGCCAGATCGAGACCCTGGCGCGGGAGATCGCGAAGGCCACGGACGTGCTCTATCTCGGGCGCGGCACCTCCTACCCCATCGCCATGGAGGGAGCGCTCAAGCTCAAGGAGATCTCCTACATCCACGCCGAGGGCTACGCGGCGGGCGAGCTCAAGCACGGGCCGATCGCGCTCATCGACGAGACCCTGCCCGTGATCGTCGTCGCCCCTCACGACGCGGTGTTCGAGAAGACGGCCTCCAACATGCAGGAGGTCGCGGCGCGCGGCGGGCGCATCGTGCTGCTCACCGACGCGCGCGGCGCCGAGGAAGCGGGGATCGACACCTTCGCGACCGTTACGGTCCCGGACGTCCACCCGGCCGTGGCGCCGCTCGTCTACTCGGTCCCGATGCAGCTCATCGCCTATCACACGGCCGTCTTCATGGGGAAGGACGTGGACCAGCCGCGCAACCTGGCGAAGTCCGTGACCGTGGAATGACCTGCTCCCCTCTCCCACACGGGAGAGGGGCTGGAGGCGTGGGTCCGAGGACGGCAAGCCGCCGCGACGATTCCGACTGCTCACCCCTCATGCCGAGGTGCCCCGCGGAGCGGGGCCTCAAAGCACGCAGCACCTTTCCAAGGCGATGGTGATCCCCGGAGCGACGTTCGAGGCTCGCTCCGCTCGCATCTCAGGACAAGGGTGAGGGTGGGAACGGCGGGCAGGCGACAGGCCTCCCGACCTGGCCACCTTCACCCCCGCCCCCCATCCAGAGAGGAGAGCGCCCCGCCGCCTCAGCGCTGCGCGATCGGCACGTAGTCGCGCGAGGGCGAGCCCACATAGAGCTGGCGCGGCCGTCCGATCTTCTGGGACGGGTCCTCGATCATCTCGCTCCACTGGGCGATCCAGCCCACCGTGCGGGCGAGCGCGAACAGCACCGTGAACATCGAGGTCGGGAAGCCCATCGCCTTGAGGGTGATGCCCGAATAGAAGTCGATGTTCGGATAGAGCTTCTTCTCCACGAAGTACTCGTCGCGCAGCGCGATCTGCTCCAGCTCGATGGCGACGTCGAGGAGCGGGTCGTCCTTGATCCCGAGCTCGGAGAGGACCTCGTGCGTGGTCTTCTGCATGATGCGGGCGCGCGGGTCGTAGTTCTTGTAGACCCGGTGGCCGAAGCCCATCAGGCGGAAGGGATCGTTCTTGTCCTTCGCCTTGGCGACGTATTTCTGCACGTTCTCGGGGTGCCCGATCTCCATGAGCATCTTGAGTGCCGCCTCGTTGGCGCCGCCATGGGCGGGGCCCCAGAGGCACGCGATACCGGCCGCGATGCAGGCGAAGGGGTTGGCGCCCGAGGAGCCCGCGAGCCGCACCGTCGAGGTCGAGGCGTTCTGCTCGTGGTCCGCGTGCAGGATGAAGATGCGGTCGAGCGCGCGCGAGAGGATCGGGTTGACCTTGAACTCCTCGCAAGGCACCCCGAAGCACATGCGCAGGAAATTCGAGGTGTAGTCGAGGTCGTTCTTCGGATACATGAACGGCTGCCCGACCGTGTACTTGTAGGCCATGGCCGCGAGGGTCGGCATCTTCGCGATCATGCGCATGGAAGCGACCATGCGCTGGTGCGGATCCGAGATGTCGGTCGAGTCGTGGTAGAAGGCTGAGAGCGCGCCGACCGAGCCCACCATGACGGCCATCGGGTGCGCGTCGCGGCGGAAGCCCTGGAAGAAGCGCGTCATCTGCTCGTGCACCATGGTGTGGCGCGTGACGCGGTAGTCGAAGTCGCTCTTCTGGGTCGGCGTCGGCAGCTCGCCGTAGAGCAGCAGGTAGCAGGTCTCGAGGAAGTCGCCGTGCTCGGCAAGCTGCTCGATCGGGTAGCCGCGATAGAGCAGCACGCCCTCGTCGCCGTCGATATAGGTGATCTTCGACTCGCACGAGGCGGTCGGGGTGAAGCCGGGGTCGTAGGTGAACATCCCCGTCTGGGCGTAGAGCTTGCTGATGTCGATGACGCCGGGGCCGATCGTGCCCGGCTTCACCGCCATCTCCACCTGCTTGCCGTCGACGGTCACGGTGCTCTTGCTGCCGGTCATGGACGCTGGCCCTCTCGCTTGTCTG
>DASPJU010000401.1:0-6660 GCA_035628475.1 Salinarimonas sp.
GGCGAATGAAGCGCGCATCCAAGTACGGCGCCAAGCCGACAACCATCACGCACAAGGGCAAGGAAGTCCGGTGCGCATCGAAGCTTGAAGCAAAGAAGCTTGCCGAGCTGGTGTTGCTGGAGAAGGCCGGCGCCATCAACAACCTGGAATTCCACCCGGTGTACAAGCTGAGCGTCGCTGGCAAGCCTATCTGCAAGTACGTGGCTGACGCGTCGTTCTTCGAGATGCCAGGCCACCGCGCCGTGGTGCTGGAGGTCAAGGGCTACGAAACCGAGGCGTGGAAGCTGAAGGCAAAGATGTTCCGCGCCATGTACCCGACATCTGAACTCCGCGTGGTGAAGGCATGACCCGCTCTCTCCTCCGCGGTCTCCGTGTCCGCCAGCTTCACGTGAAGGCGAACAAAGCCGCAGCCAAGCGCGTCGTCATGGACACCGCAGCCCAGCTGCTCGCAGGACTAAAGCAGAGGAAGAAGAAGTTGAAGATCGAGGGGATTCTTGTTTCGCGCAGTAGCGCGACGACCGGAGGGGGCTGAGCGTGAGCGACGAACCGCTGGCTGTGTCGATAGCCAAGTACCTGAATGGTGACTTGTGGGATGCCACGCGCGACGGTGATGCAGCATTCGAGCGCAAGCGCGCCGAGGCGTTGCGTCGGGCCGAGCGAGTTATTGAGATGGTCCGGGGTCAAGGGAGAGTGAGCGACGGCAAGCCTACCACTGGCCCGTGGAGCTACTGGCCAGAAGATGGCGAAGTCCTCGGCGGCAACAACCAGAGCGTTGCGATGGTGCTCCTGCATGAGCGCGGCGACGCAAACGGGCGGCTTATCGCGTCGGCGCCTCAGTTGCTCGCCGCTCTGGAGATGCTCACCGTGAGATACGTCGACCTTGCGGGCAGCGGGGACTGTGGCTTTTGGAATCCGGAAGAGGAACCGGAGGTCATCGCTGCGCGGGAGGCTATCGAGCGCGCTACTGCGCGCAACCCAACTCCCTCCCTCAAGCCACTGGTTGCCAAGGGGGCGGGGCGGTGACCCGCTCCATCTCCATGGAGATACCGGAGGAGATCGCCGAGCGGGTCGGCGCGATGGTCGAGCGCGCCCTCTGCGGCCCGCACGAGTGGACCGAGATGGAGATGCGGCGCTTGGCCGGCATGTGGTCTGACGGGCTGCCGTGCTCGCAGATCGCCAAGGCGCTCGGACCGCACATGACGCGCAACATGGTCATCGGCAAGGCGCACAGGCTTGGCCTTCCTGCAAGGCCCAGCCCCATCAAGCGGTCGGAGAGAGAAGCTAACGGGAGGGTGGGATGAGACTTCCTGGCGCAATCGTTCTCTCGACCGTAATCGGCGCGGTGGCCGCTGTCGCGTGCTTTCGCGGAGAGGCGGAAGCCGCCGGCTTCGGCTTCACCCTGGTTGTGCTCTTTGTGGTGCTGACCTTCTGCGGAGCTTTTGACCGATGAGCATTCGAGCAGTCTGCCGCAAGGATGGCATCCGCATTGGCATGATCGGCATGGAGCCTGGCAACATCGAGCGGCTGACCGAGCGCGGCAAGCCGTTCATCTTGCGGCTCGATCTGTTCCGCGACTGCCAGGACGTGGTGTTGGTCTACGGCAAGGACCACGCCGACATCACGCAGAAGATGGCGCTGTTCAACAACGATCCTGGCGCGGAGATCGACTGGCTATGACCATCCCTGATGCCGATGTGGGGGAGGCCCTGTGACAGCTCGCGCCGACGAATGGATGCCGCTGTTCTGCGCTCAGTACCAGCAGGTCACCGCCCGCTTGTCTGAGGCCCACCGGGGCGCCTACGTCGACCTGCTCATCGCCTACTGGCAGAGCGGCCCACTGCCGGATGACGATGAGCAGCTATTCCGCATTGCGCGCACCACGCCGCAGGCATGGCGCAAGCTCCGGCCGCAGCTCGCCGCGCTGTTCACGGTTGCCAATGGCGTCTGGTCTGACGAATGGATGGACGCGGAGATCGCGCGAGCACAGGAGAAGGTGGCCAAGAAATCTGGCGCAGGCAAAGCGGGCGCCAATGCCAGATGGAATGGCAAACGCATGACAGACGCATTGCGTAGACAAAGGCAAACCGATGCACCTTCACCTTCACCTAAACCAAGTAGTTCCGAAGCTAACGCTTCGGCCGCTGGCGCGGCTGCGGACCCAGCGAAAATCATGTTCGCGTCTGGCAAGGCTCTGCTCACGAAAGCTGGCCATCCGGCGGATAGGGCTGGCTCGATGTTGGGCAAGTGGCGCAAGGACTTCGGAGATGCCGCGCTGATTGCCGCGATAGGCGCCGCTGTGCGCGAGGACGCGGAAAACCCCGTTGAGTTCATTGCTGGATGCCTCAGGAGCTACGCCAATGGCCGACCTGCCAAGCAAAACGTCGTTGCCGAAGGGCTCGCACTCGTTGACCGTGCACTCGGGCTCGATTGACCGGGGCTGGCTGAAGGCCCAGGTCGCGGCGTTGTTCGCGCTGTTTCCGCCGCCACCGCAGCAGACGCCAGAGACCTACGCGGCGCGGATGCTGGCCTACGTGGAAGACCTTGCCGAGTACCCGCAGGAGCTCGTTGCAGAGGCCATTCGCGAAGCGCGCCGGGGGGCACAGACGTTCTGCCCGAGCATCAAGGATATCCGGAGCATTGCCGATCGGCTGAGGCGCGAACGCCGGCCGCCGACGCCATATGCTCCGCCCGAGTTGCCGCCGCCCCCGCCTGGTGGGTACTGCACGCCGGAACAGGCGGCCGAAGTGCTGAAGCATATGAATTTGCGTCGCGTTCCGGGCGACATGACGCAAACCGAATTCGAGCGCAAGCGCGCGAAGATGCTCGAGGAAATCGACCAGTGGATGCGCGAGCGCGGTCACGACTGGCCGCCGCCGTATGATGCACCGCTGTCCACCCCCTCCCGCAACAAGGAGCAGGCAGGATGAGCGACACTAGGATTTCGGCCAGTAGGCCGACGACCGGCAGCACCGGGTCTAACGACCCCGTTCGGTGTCAGTGGTGCGGCACGTTTCACTCAACCAAGTGCCATCTGGTGAAGGCCGTGGAATTCCACCCGGACGGCTCAGTGAAGCGCGTCGAGTTCTACGAGCCGCCGCCGTTGGCGGCGACCTACGTTGAGCCGGGATTGCGCATCCTTGATGGCCCGGCCAATACGCGCGGATCAACGCTGCCGCCAGAAATCTTCGGCACCATGCACGGTGGTGTTAGCTAAGCCCCTTGTAGCCATCTCCCCCGAAGGAGCCCACCCCATGAGCGAGCATGACTTTGACAGGCGGATGGGCGTGTGCCGGAAGTGCCGGCGCCATGCGAGGGAAATTATTGGCTGGGCTTGCGCCCCCATCCCAGTCAATGACGGGGTGGGGGAGATCAAGCTCGAGCCGAACGCGGTTATGCGTGAAGCGGCGCGACGCTATGCCGAACTGGTCGGCCAACGCCTGGAGCTGCAGGCGCGTGCGATGGCGCGGCAGCTGGCCGCTCACTCGCCCGAGACACCGGCAGATGGCGCTACTGCGCCCAACCATGCGAAGCCCGAAGACGGAGACAGCCGCGACGGCCCTCGTAGGATGCCGCCAGAGCCGCGAGACAAGCCCTCCCATAGCGTCCCCTCCATCGGCCACGCCCTGAGGCAGGTGAACGCCACGCCGCCCTTGGTTGGGCTTGCAAATCGCCACATGGCGGGGAGGGGAGAGTGAGCGAGGAGCCGCCAAACCCGGACTGGAATCTGCTGGTCACGCGCGCACTGGTTTGCATAGCGTTCGTCGGCTTTTGCTTTGCGGTGGCGCTTTCATGACGCGGGTAAAGCCGGGCGAGTGGGTGCAGCCGACGCCGCGCGGCTACCTGATGGCCTGCTGTGATTGCGGGCTTGTACACCGGCTGAACTTCCGCGTCGTGAAGTACGCAGGCGGCAAGCGGACGAAGGTGCAGTTTCAGGCCTTCAGGGACGAGCCCGAGACGCGCAAGTTGCGGCGCGCTACCGCGCGCAACCCAATGATACCCAAGGAGTAAGTCCCCATGACGGATCTGGAGAAAGTGGCCGAGGCCATTTATCGAGCGCACGGGGAGGCCATCCCGCCCGAGCTGCGGGCCGTGATGTTCGGCGATCCGCTAGCGCCGTGGGAAGAGATTGCCGAGCCAATTAAGGCGAACTACCGCAAGCAGGCGGCCGCAGCTATCCGCGCCCTCCTCCCTCCATCCGAAGCCATGGTGGAGGCGGGGGAGCGCTACATGTACGGCTTCAACTGCGACCGCGACAACGCAGAGCAGGGTGCCCGTGAGGTCTTCACCGCCATGCTAGGCGCCATTCTCAAGGACAGCGAATGAGCGAGTGCTGGAAAGAACTGGTTCTGCTGCACGCGGATGGTCGCCAAGTCTGCAATTGCGGGTGGGCCTATTACGACGCGACCGGCCGGTGTGCTTGGGGCTGCTCGGCCAACCAAATCAGGGCGCGAGAGGACATAGCCTGCCGGATATTGGCAGGCCCTCCCGCCAAGGAGCCCGCATGAGCTTCTACATCTGCCACTGCATCACCGGAGAGGAGCGCAAGGCCGCCGAGCGGCTGCTAGGCCAGTTCCCGACCTGGCATCATCCGCTCCTGGCCGGCTACCTGTTCGTCGAAGCCAGCGCGCCACCGTGGCCCGCCCGCTATACGGAAGGCGTCATCCGCCTACTTCCTCAGAGCGACGCCCCCCAGCCCGTCAGTAACGACGTGATGGCGGTATTGCAGGAGACCTGCCGGGCCTACGAGGAGGCCATGCGCCCAATCACCAAGGCGCAGAAGTTCGCCGAGAACGCTCCCCTGGCAGGAGCCACACGAAAGATGGTAGCCCACCTCTTGGCAAGCGCTGGATTTAGCGTTACACTCGGCGCCGCTCGGGTAGAGTTGACCACGTCCTCCCCAGGCACAGGGCGCCAGCATAGCGCCCACCAGAAGCGCCGGGCGGCACGAGCCGTAGCCGGTGCGTAAGCTTATCTGGTGCAACAGTCATCAGCGGGAAGCCACAGCGACTGGCCCGCACGGCAAGCCGCACTGCGATTACAGCCTCGGCGGCATCCTGCTGCCTTGCTTCTGCGTAGACCTCACCGACCTGATTGAGTTCACCAATGGCAGCCCGCCTGAATCCCTCCCACGACATCCGCACCCGAGCGAAGATCCAGACCAGTCAGCTCATTAACCGGCTGTCGGATCACGTCTTCGGCAAAGTGGAACTAACCCCCACACAGGTTAAGTCGGCAGAAATCTTGCTGCGCAAGACCTTGCCTGACCTGAGCCACACCGAGCACAGCGGCGAGACGCGCCAGTGGGTCATCCGCGTCCCTGAGCCGGCGGCCTCTGCGGAGACATGGCAGCAGCAACACGCGCCGAAGACCTTGCAGTAGCCTGGGAGCCGCAGCCAGGCCCGCAGACAGCCCTGATCACCTGCCCGGTATTTGAGGTCTTCTACGGCGGGGCGCGGGGCGGCGGCAAGACTGACGGGGTGCTCGGCGAGTTCGCCAGCCACGCGGCGCAGTACGGCGAGCATGCCATTGGGCTGATGGTCCGGCGCACCCGTGAGCAGCTTGTCGAGACGGTCGAGCGCAGCAAGGTCATCTACGGCAAGATCGGCGCCAAGCTGGTCGACAACCTGTGGCGTTTCCCCAATGGGGCGCGGCTGCGGTTTGCCTACCTGGAGCGCGACGCCGACGCGGAGAACTACCAGGGTCACTCCTACACACGGGTCTACGTGGAGGAGATCGGCACCTTCCCGAGTTCCGCGCCGATCCTGAAGCTGCTGGCGACGCTGCGGTCTGGTCACAACGTCCCTGTGGGATTCAGGGCGACGGGCAATCCTGGCGGGCCAGGACACCAGTGGGTCAAGGCTCGCTATATCGACGACGCCCCGATGGGGTGGACAGTTACGGTCCACGAGTTCGAGAACCCGTTCAGCGGGGAGGTTGTCACCCGCGACCGCGTGTACATCCCGTCGCGGCTTTCGGACAACAGCTATCTGGGCGGTCAGTACGTGGCGAACCTGGCTATGGCCGGCAGCCCCGAACTGGTCCGAGCATGGTTGGAGGGCGATTGGAATGTGGTTCTCGGCGCCTACTTCCCTGAGTTTGGCGCACGGCATGTGGTCGCTCCCTGCGAGCTGCCCAAACATTGGGCCCGGTTTCGTGCCGTCGATTGGGGATCGTATCGTCCGTTTAGTGTCGGTTGGTATGCCGTCAGCGATGGGGACCTACCGCAGTTCCCTCGCGGAGCGCTCATCCGATACCGAGAGTGGTACGGCTGCTCCGAACCCAATGTGGGCCTGAAGCTCACGGCAGAGCAGGTTGCCGAGGGGATTGCCGAGCGCGAGCCTGAAAAGCTCCTCTACGGCGTGATCGACCCCGCGACGTTCAACCAGGATGGCGGGCCGAGCATCGCCGAGCGGATGAACGCGGTCCTGGCGCGCTACAAGCTGGTCGAGTTCCACAAGGCGGACAACAAGCGGGTTGCCCGCAACGGCGCGATGGGTGGCTGGGACCAGGTGAGAGCAAGGCTGGTCGGCGAGGACGAGAGGCCGCTGATCTATTTCTTTAGCACGGGCATTCATCTGATCCGCACCCTGCCGGCCTTGCAGCATGGCGAGTTGAACCCCGAGGACGTGGACACGGACGGGGAAGACCACGCGCCGGACG
>DASPJU010000402.1:0-6278 GCA_035628475.1 Salinarimonas sp.
GCTCATCGCCCCGCCCAGGCCGCGCGACATCGGGCCCATGCCCATGCCGGGAGCGCCGGGAGCCGGCCCCGCGGGGCCGCCCATCGCGGAGCGCTGATGGCCCTGCGCGGCGTAGGAGGGCTCCTGCCGGCGGCGGAAGAACCGGATCGCCAGCACGATCAGGCCGCCGATGAGCAGGACCTGCAGCACGAAGCCCAGGATCGAGGCGAGGCCGCCGAGCCCGCCGAAGAACCCCGCCCCGAAGAGGGCGCCCAGGAGGCCCGCGCCGAGCAGGCCGGCGAAGAAGCCGCCGCCGAAGCGCGGGCGCGCGGGGGCGCCGATCCCACCGGGCGCGCCGGGCTGGCGCAGGCCGGGATTCGCCTGGCCGGGCTGGGTGATCGTGCGGTCGAGGGGGCGCGCCTGGGTCGGCGCCGTGGAGGTCGACGGCGGCGCCTGGTAGGTGCGGTCGCCGCGGGACCCGGACGATCCCGAACGGCCGGCCCGCGCGTCCGCGACATCGGCGGCGACCAGCGACAGGACGGAGGCGAGCGCGACCATCGTGAGGGATCGACGGGATGAAGTGTTTGGCATGTCCTTGACACCTATGCGGGGCCGCTTGCCCCGTGACCATTATATGGAGAACCACGCACGAAATTGCGAGGGGTTCCGCCGGCCAGGCTTCCGGTGTCGGGCTGGCGCTCAGGCCGCGGCGCGGAGGTCGTCGCCCCGAGCGGGCGCGGGCGCGGGGGCGGAGGCAGGCGCGGCCATCCCCCGCTGCAGCAGCGCCGCGACCTCGGCGGGTCCCTCGCCCCCTCTCAGGACAAGGGCCTCGCGGCGGGGCTGACACTCGCGGAAGGCGTCGGCGAGCACGGCGGCGCAGATGTGGGCGCCCGTGAGCGGGCCGGTGACGAGGCGGTCGATGCCGCGGCGCTCGGCGCGCAGGCGGGAGAAAGCCTCCTCGCCGCTCGTCGCCGCCGCGACCGAGTAGCCCGCCGCCTCGAGGACGGCGACGAGCAGCTCCCGCCTCATCCGGTCGCCCTCGACGACGAGAACCCGTTCGCGACGCGCCATGATCCGCTCCCCGCCTCTGCTTGCGAGGCGGGACATTCTGCGCTCATGGTTAACGAAGGGTTAAAGGACCGGGGCGGTCGCGTCGGGATCCCGGGGGCCTCAGCGCCCCGTCTCGCGCTTGAGCTCGTCGATGCGCTGGGACGCCTCGGCCTTGTCGAGCTCGGGGTCGTAGGCCTTGGGATCGTGGGCCTGCTCCGAGAGGGTCTTGAGGTAGGACGCCTGGGCGCCCGTCATGGGCTCGTGGCCCGTGACCCAGTCCGCCGGATCCTTGATCTGGTTGGAGGCGGGATCCGGGTTCGCCTTCGGGTTCTCGGGGGCGTGGTCCTGTGCCTTGGCCTTGGCCATGATCGGCTCCTGTTCATGAAATGTTCTCTCGGGAAACGCATCGGCGCGATGCGGGTTCCGCGACGGCGCCCGTGACAAGCCGCGCGGGAGGCCGAGAGCCGTTTCCGTTGACACGGAATCGGCGCTCGTTCTCCCGTGGTCGCGATTTCTTCACGCGAGCCGGATCCGCCTCGCTCGAAAACGCTCTAATCTCGCGTCCAGGAGACCTCCCGGGAGACCCCCATGCCGGACATCGTCGGCGCCATCGACCAGGGCACCACGAGCAGCCGCTTCATCCTGTTCGACCGATCGGGCGCGCCGCTGGCCATGGCGCAGCGCGAGCACGCCCAGATCTATCCCGCGCCGGGCCTCGTCGAGCACGACCCGGGGGAGATCTGGCGCAACACCGAGGCGGTGATCGCCGACGCGCTCGCCCGGGCGGGGCTCGCGGCGGGCGATCTCAAGGCGGTCGGCGTCACCAACCAGCGCGAGACGACCCTCTTGTGGGACCGGCGCACGGGCGAGCCGCTCCACAACGCCCTCGTCTGGCAGGATACCCGGGTCGACGGCCTCGTGGCGGATTACGCGCGCGAGGGCGGCAAGGACCGCCTGCGGGCGAAGACGGGGCTGCCGCTGGCGAGCTATTTCTCGGGCCTCAAGCTGCGCTGGCTCCTCGATCACGTGCCCGGCGCGCGGGAGAAGGCGCGGGCCGGCGACGCCTTGTTCGGCACGGTCGATTCCTTCCTCCTGTGGAAGCTCACGGGCCGCCACCTCACGGACGTCACCAACGCGAGCCGCACCCAGCTCATGGACCTGGTGACGCTGGCCTGGGACGACGGGATCCTCGACCTGTTCGGCATCCCCCGCGCCTGCCTGCCCGCGATCGTGTCCTCGAGCGAGGTCTATGGCGAGGCGACCGCCGGGCCGCTCAAGGGCGTGCCGATCGCGGGGATCCTGGGCGACCAGCAGGCGGCCCTGGTAGGCCAGGCCTGCTTCCGGCCGGGCGAGGCCAAGAACACCTACGGCACCGGCTGCTTCATGCTCATGAACACCGGCGGGACGCCCTATCCCTCGCGGGCCGGCCTCGTGACGACCCTGGCCTACCGCTTCGGGAATGCCGCCCCCGTCTATGCCCTGGAGGGCTCGATCGCCATCGCGGGCGCCCTCGTCCAGTGGCTGCGCGACAATCTGGGGCTCGTCGCGGCCAGCGCCGACGTGGAGGCGCTCGCCCGCTCGGTGCCCGACAATGGGGGCGTCGTGATCGTGCCCGCCTTCTCGGGGCTCTACGCCCCCTATTGGAACGAGGGCGCGCGGGGCCTGATCGCGGGGCTGACCCGCTATGCGGGGCGCGGCGAGATCGCCCGCGCGGCGCTCGAGGCGACCGCCTTCCAGACCCGGGACGTGCTGGAGGCCATGGCCCGCGATTCGGGGATCCGCCTCAGCGAGCTGCGGGTCGACGGGGGCATGACCGTCAACGAGCTCCTGATGCAGGTCCAGGCCGATCTCCTGGACCTCGACGTGGTCCGCCCGCGGGTCACCGAGACCACGGCGCTCGGCGCGGCCTACGCGGCGGGCCTCGCGGTGGGCGTCTGGTCGGGGACGGAGGAGCTCGCCGCCAACTGGGGCGTCGACCGCCGCTGGAGTCCGGCCATGGGCGCGGAGGAGCGCGCCCGCATGACGGCGCTGTGGGCGAAGGCGGTCGGGCGCTCCCTCGACTGGACGGGGTGAGCCCCGGCCCCCGAACGACGAAGGCCGGGCACGGGCCCGGCCTTCGGATGCGGCGGGACGCGGGGCGCCCCTACGGCGCGGGCAGGGGCGGAGGGCTGTCCGAGAGGCTGCGCAGATAGGTGATGATGTCGGCGCGCTCCTTGGGATCGCGGATGCCCGCGAAGGCCATGGACGTGCCCGGGAGATAGCCGCGCGGGTTCTCCAGGAACTTGTAGAGCTCCTCGTAGCCCCATTTCTCGCCCTTGGCGGCACGGTCCTTCATGGACGCGGAATAGGCGAAGCCCGGGATATGGGCCTTGGAGACCTCCACCACGTTGTAGAGGTTCGGGCCGACGCGGTTGGGGGCGCCCTTCTCGAAGGTGTGGCAGGAGGCGCACTTCTTGGCGGCGGCCGTGCCGCGGCCGACATCCGCCGAGGCGAGCAGGACCGGCAGGGGCTCGGCCGGGGCCGGGGCGCCGCCGCCTCCGCCGCCCGTGGCGGCCTCGGCCACGGGCAGGTCGTAGCCCGGAACCGCCGGCTTCTTCGGGGTGAGGAGGATGCCGGACAGGATGTTGAGGCCGAGCGCGAGCATCAGCGCGCCGAACACGGCGCCCATGATCTTGTTGAGCTCGAACGAGTTCATGCAGTCGCTCCCGTCCGCGCGGATCGAGGCGGACATGCGAGATTTCGAAGGGATCGGGCGCGGGGAACCCCGCCGCGCGGTTGCTTAGCCTCACCCACCCTCTTTGACAATGCCTCCTTTGGCCCGCCCGGCCGCGCAGGTCGTCGCACGCGGGCATCGTCGGCACGAAAAAGCCCCCTCCGACGGGCGAAGGGGGCTGGCCGCCTCCCGCGGGAGGCGCCGGACCGGGCGAGCCGGCCGGGCTTTACGGGGCTCGCGTCACTGGCAGGGATAGCGCAGGCCGTCGCGGGCCAGGAAGGTGCCGGTCTGGGGATCGAAGGAGCGGTACTTGCGCGAGCAATAGGCGATGAAGTCGGGATCGGCCGTGCGCGGCAGGGGCTGGGCCGCCTGCGCGTTGGCGATGGCGCCCGCCACGAGCGCCCCGGCCGCGAGGCCGCCGACCACGCCGAGCGCCGCGTTCCCGCCGTGATAGCGGTGGCCGTAATAGGGCCGGCCGTAATAGCGGCGCCCGCCGTAATAGTAGTACTGCACGTCCTGGCGCAGGGTGTCGCCCGCGGCGACCTCGGCCGCGACGCTCGCGGCGGCGGCGGGAACAGGCAGGGCCTGGGCGGTCGAGAGCCCCGTGGCGAGGGTCGCGGCGGCGAGGGCGGCGGTCAGGAGCATGCGCATGGGGGGTTCCTTCGTGAGCGGCCCCGGAGCGGCGCGCCGCACCAGGACCCCGGGATCTGACGAGGGGACCCTAGCCGCGCCGGGGTCCGGCGGGCGTGCGCCGGCGCACGCCCGCGGCCCGTTCTAGCGCGAGAACTTCTTGTACTTGATGCGGTGGGGGATCGTGGAATCGGTGCCCAGGCGCCGCTTCTTGTCCTCCTCGTAATCCGCGAAATTGCCCTCGAACCACTCCACGTGGCTGTCGCCCTCGAAGGCAAGGATATGGGTGGCGATGCGGTCGAGGAACCAGCGGTCGTGGCTGATGATCACGGCGCAGCCCGCGTAGTCCTCCAGCGCCTCCTCCAGCGCGCGCAGCGTGTCGACGTCGAGGTCGTTGGTGGGCTCGTCGAGCAGGAGCACGTTGGCGCCGGATTTCAGGATCTTGGCGAGATGCACCCGGTTGCGCTCGCCGCCCGAGAGCACGCCCACCTTCTTCTGCTGGTCGCCGCCCTTGAAGTTGAAGGCCGAGCAATAGGCGCGCGCGTTGATCTCGCGCTTGCCCAGATACAGAATCTCGTTGCCGCCGGAGATCTCCTCGTAGAGCGTCTTGTTGGGGCTCAGCGTGTCGCGGGACTGGTCGACATAGCCGAGCTTCACGCTCTCGCCGACGCGGATCGCGCCGTCGTCGGGCTGATCCTGGCCGGTGATCATCCGGAACAAGGTGGTCTTGCCCGCGCCGTTGGGCCCGATCACGCCCACGATGCCGCCAGGCGGCAGCTTGAACGAGAGCCCGTCGATGAGGAGCTTGTCGCCGAATGCTTTTTTCAGCCCGTCGAACTCGATCACGTTGTTGCCCAGGCGCTCGGCGATCGGGATGATGATCTGCGCCGTCGTGGGGCCGCGCTCCTGGCTCTTCGCCACGAGGTCCTCGTAGCGCTGGATGCGCGCCTTGGACTTCGCCTGGCGGGCCTTGGGCGACGCCTTCACCCACTCGCGCTCGCGCTCGATCGTGCGCTGGTGGGCCTCGTCCTCTCGCCCTTCCTGCGCGAGCCGCTTCTGCTTCTGCTCCAGCCAGGACGAGTAGTTGCCCTGGTAGGGGATGCCCCGGCCGCGGTCGAGCTCCAGGATCCAGCTCGTGACGTTGTCCAGGAAGTAGCGGTCGTGGGTCACGATGAGGATCGCGCCCGGATAGGAGCGCAGGTGCCCCTCGAGCCAGGCGGTCGTCTCGGCGTCGAGATGGTTGGTGGGCTCGTCCAGCAGCAGGAGCTCGGGCTGCTCCAGGAGGAGCCGGCACAGGGCGACGCGGCGGCGCTCGCCGCCCGACAGCTTGTCGACCGACCAGTCGTCAGGCGGGCAGCGGAGCGCGTCCATGGCCTGGTCGACCCGCGAATCAAGGTCCCACAGCCCCTTGGCCTCGATCTCGTCCTGGAGCCGGGTCATCTCGTCCGCGGTCTCGTCCGAGTAGTTCATGGCGAGCTCGTTGTAGCGCTCGAGGATCGCGCGTTGCGGCGCGACGCCGAGCTCCACGTTCTCGCGGACGTTGCGCGTCTCGTCGAGCTTGGGCTCCTGGGGCAGGTAGCCGACCCGGGCGCCCTCCGCCACCCAGGCCTCGCCGGTCCAGTCCTTGTCCATCCCGGCCATGATGCGCAGCAGCGTCGACTTGCCGGCGCCGTTGACGCCGAGCACGCCGATCTTGGCGTCGGGATAGAAGGAGAGGTGGACGTTCTCCAGAACCTTGCGTCCGCCGGAATAGGTCTTCGAGAGACCGCGCATGTGATAGATGAATTCGCGGGCCATGGGGTCCGGTCCTGGAAAGAGGGCTGTCTGGGATTTGGCGCGTGAGTAGCAGCCCCCAGGGCCCCGGGCAAGCGGCTGCCCTGGTCACGCTTTAGGCGGCGCGCTGCCT
>DASPJU010000403.1:0-7340 GCA_035628475.1 Salinarimonas sp.
AGGCGCCCACCCGCCGGGTGGGCCGCGAAGCACGCAGGACGCTGTCGGCTCCGAGAAGATCCCTGAAGCGCCTTTCGAGGCTCGCTGCGCTCGCACCTCAGAGCCTGCCCCCGCGAAGGCGGGGGACGAGGTTCAGGTGCGGGATGGGCCCCCTCAGCGCCCGAGCGCCGCCGTCGCGGCCGCCAGCGCCAGCGGCAGCGCCGCGGCGGCCAGCACCGTCTGGATCGCCGTGATGCCCGCCATGAGCGGCGCGTCGCCGCCGAGCTGGCGGGCCAGGATGTAGGACGAGGAGGCGGTGGGCAGGGTGTGGAAGATGAGCGCGACCGCCGCCGCGGCCCCGTCGAGCCCCATGAGGCGGCAGGCCGCGAAGGTGAGCCCCGGCATGAGCCCGAACTTCACCAGCGACGCCACCGCGATCGGCCCCGTCCAGGCCCGCGCCGAGCGGAAGTCGAGCGCCGCCCCGACGCAGAGGAGCCCCAGCGGCAGCGAGGCCTGCCCCAAGGCCCGCAGCGCCCCCTCCAGGCCCGGCGGGAGGCCCAGGCCCCCGGCCTGGAGCGCGGCGCCGATCGCGCAGGCCACGATCAACGGGTTGGTGGCGAGCTGGCGCAGCACGCCCCCGGTCGTCGGCCGCGCCGTGCCGTAGCGGGCGAAGACGAGCACGCAGAACACGTTCACGGTGGGCACGATCACGGCGTTGGCCACCGCGGCCAGCGCCACGCCCTGGGCCCCGAACAGGCCCGCCGCCATGGTGATCCCGACATAGTTGTTGAAGCGGATCCCGCCCTGGACGATCGAGGTGAAGGCGGGTCCGTCCACGGGCAGGAGCGGGCGCAGGGCCACGAGGGCGAGCCCGCTCGCCAGGGCCGTCCCGGCGAGCACGAGCCCCAGCCCCGCCACCGGCACCCCCGAGAGATCGGCGGTGGCGAGGCCGTGGACGAACAGCGCCGGCAGCAGGACGAAGTAGCTCAGCCGCTCCGCATGGGGCCAGAAGCCGTCGGGCAGGAACCCACGGCTGCGCATCGCGAAGCCCAGCGCGATGAGGAGGACGACGGGGGCGAGCGCGAGAAGGGCCGCGCCGATCATGGGAGAAGGGGACGGGTCATGGGGGCCGCAGCCTTACACGAGGCGCTCGGGGCCGCGCCAGGGGGCGCGCGCCGCCTCGGGGACCGCGATCCACCTGCGAATCGCGGGGATAGGTATCCTCCCGTCGCTTGATCTGCGGCGCCCCGCCTTCTACGACGCCTGTTCGCACGGGAGAACCACATGCGCATCGCGATGATCGGCTCGGGCTATGTCGGCCTCGTCTCGGGAGCGTGCCTTGCCGATTTCGGCCACGTCGTCACCTGCGTCGACAAGGACCCGGCCAAGATCGAGGCGCTGCAGCGGGGCGAGATCCCCATCTTCGAGCCGGGCCTCCAGGAGCTCGTGGCCAAGAACGTGCGCCGGGGGCGCCTGTCCTTCGCCACCGATCTCACCGCGCCGGTGCGCGAGGCCGAGGCCGTGTTCATCGCGGTGGGCACGCCCTCGCGGCGCGGCGACGGCCACGCGGACCTCTCCTATGTCTACGGCGCGGCCCGCGAGATCGCGGCCGTGATGGAGGGCTTCACGGTCGTGGTGACCAAGTCCACCGTGCCCGTGGGCACGGGCGACGAGGTCGAGCGCATCATCGCCGAGACCCGCCAGAGCGCCAGCTTCGCCGTGGTGTCGAACCCCGAGTTCCTTCGCGAGGGCGCGGCGATCTCCGACTTCAAGCGCCCGGACCGCATCGTGATCGGCACGGAGGATCCGCGCGCCGAGGCCGTGATGCGCGACGTCTACCGCCCGCTCTACCTCAACCACTCGCCCATCGTGGTGACGTCCCGGCGCACGGCCGAGCTGACCAAGTACGCCGCCAACGCGTTCCTGGCCACCAAGATCACCTGCATCAACGAGATCGCGGACCTGTGCGAGCAGGTGGGCGCCAACGTGCAGGACGTGGCGCGCGGCATCGGGCTGGACAACCGCATCGGCTCCAAGTTCCTCCATGCCGGCCCCGGCTATGGCGGCTCGTGCTTCCCGAAGGACACGCTGGCGCTGATGAAGACCGCGCAGGATTGCGGCGCGCCCATGCGCATCGTCGAGACCGTGGTGGCGGTCAACGACCAGCGCAAGCGCGCCATGGGCCGCAAGATCATCGCGGCCTGCGGCGGGAGCGTGCGCGGCAAGACGATCGCGGTGCTGGGGCTGACCTTCAAGCCCAACACCGACGACATGCGCGAGGCCCCCTCGCTCGCCGTCATCACGGCGCTCCAGGACGCGGGCGCGCGGGTGCGGGCCTACGACCCGGAGGGGATGGAGCAGGCGAGGGCGATGATCGCGGACGTGGACTACGCCTCCGACCCTTACGCCTGCGTGGCCGGCGCGGACGCCGCCGCCCTCGTCACCGAGTGGGAGGAGTTCCGGGCGCTCGATCTCGAGCGGCTCCGCGAGGCGATGCGCTCCCCCGTGCTGGTCGACCTGCGCAACGTCTACCGGCCCGAGGACATGGCCGAGGCGGGCTTCACCTATGTCTCGGTCGGGCGCGCCTTCGTGGCCGCCCTCGAGGACGAGCCGGCCACCCCCTCCGTGCTCGCCTGAGCGCCCCATGGCGGGCGCCGGCGACCTGCCCCTCGACCCGCTGGGCCGCTATCTCGCGGGCGCGGTCCCCGGCTTCGGGCGCCTGACGGGCGCGCGGAAGTTTCCGGGCGGCCAGTCGAACCCCACCTTCCTCGTCGACGCCACGGGCGGGCGCTTCGTCCTGCGCCGCAAGCCGCCGGGGCAGCTCCTGAAGAGCGCCCACGCGGTCGACCGCGAGCATCGCGTCATGGCGGCCCTGGCGGGGAGCGCGGTGCCGGTGCCGCGGGTCTTCGCCCTGTGCGAGGACGAGGCCGTGATCGGCTCCGCCTTCTACGTCATGGAGTACCTCGAGGGCCGCATCTTCTGGGACGCGGTCCTGCCGGATCTCGGGCCCGACGAGCGGGCGGCCGTCTACGACGCCATGAACGCCACGCTCGCGGCGCTCCACCGCGTCGACCCGGCCGCCGTGGGGCTCGCCGATTTCGGGCGCCCGGGCAGCTATTTCGCCCGCCAGACGGCGCGCTGGAGCGGCCAGTACCGGGCCTCGCAGACCGATCCGCTGCCCGAGATGGACGCGCTGATCGCCTGGCTCGAGGGCGCGATGCCGGCGGACGACGGGCGCGTCGCCCTGGTCCACGGGGATTTCCGCCTCGACAACCTGGTCTTCGCCCCCGATGCGCCCCGGGTGCTCGCGGTGCTCGACTGGGAGCTCGCGACGCTCGGCCATCCCTTCGCGGACCTCGCCTATCAGTGCATGCAATGGCGCCTGCCCCCCGACAGCGCCCTGCCGGGACTGGGCGGCGTCGACCGCCGCGCGCTCGGCCTGCCGACGGAGGAGGAGTACGTCGCGGCCTATTGCGCCCGCATGGGCCTGCCCGGCATCCCGGGCTGGCGCTTCTATCTCGCCTTCTCGTTCTTCCGCCTCGCCGCCATCCTCCAGGGCGTCTATCGCCGGGCGCTGGACGGCAACGCCTCCAACCCCGAGCGCGGCATCCGCATGGGCGAGACCGTGCCGCTGCTCGCGCGGCTTGCCGGCGAGGTGATCGGGGAGGGGTAGGGGTGAGCGGGCCGGCGCCGGCGATCGGGCTCCTGTCAGCCGCTCCTCCGCACGTTCGGTCGCGGCGCCGCTGCCCCGCACCGGCGCACCCCCCTCTGCCCCTTCGGGGCATCTCCCCCACAAGGGGGGAGAGGGATGCGGGACTGCGCGCACCGACAGCTCTCCAGCGGTCTCGGCCGATCGTGCCGGTGATCCCTCTCCCCTCTTGTGGGGGAGAGATGGAGAGGGGGGTGCGGCGCGAAGCGCCGCGCCGCGGGTCCTGCAAGACGATCACCTGACCAGAGCGTCGCGGCGCCGCTGCTTCGCACCGGCGCACCCCCCTCTGCCCCTGCGGGGCATCTCCCCCACAAGGGGGGAGAGGGGCGCCCCTCACTCCGCCGCGATGCGGGTCGCGCGCCATTGGGCGAGCAGCGCGCGCAGGCCTGCGGGCTTGAGGGGCTTGTTGAGGACGTGGACGCCCCGGGCGGACGCCTCCTCCCGCACGGCGGGGGTGCGGTCGGCGGTGAGCAGCACCGCCGGCACGTCGCCGCCGAGGCAGCCGCGCACCTCGGCGATGGCGTCGAGCCCGTTCGCCCCCTCGTCCAGGTGGTAGTCGGCGATGAGGACGGCGGGCGGCGGGCCGTGGGGGAGCGCCGCGCAGGCCTCGGCCGCGCTGCCCGCCGTGATCACGGAGCAGCCCCAGCCGCCGAGCAGCGCGCGCATGCCGGCGAGGATGGCGGGCTCGTTGTCGATGGCGAGCACGGTGAGGCCCGCGAGCGGCGCCATGGCGGCGGGCCGGGCCTCGCCCGGGGCCGGCGCCGCCGCGACCGCCGCCGCGACGGGGATCTCGACGCTGAAGGTCGAGCCGCGCCCGGGCTCGGAGGCGAGGGCGAGCGGGTGCGAGAGGACGCGGGCGATCCGCTCCACGATCGACAGGCCGAGCCCCAGGCCCCGCGCCACCTTGGCCCCCTGGTCCAGGCGCTGGAACTCCCGGAAGACCACCCGCTGCTTCGAGGCGGGGATCCCCAGCCCCGTGTCGCGCACCTCGAGCCTGAGCGCCCCGCCGCGCCGGCGCACGCCCACGAGCACGCGCCCCGAGGGCGTGTACTTGATGGCGTTGGAGACGAGGTTCTGCAGCAGGCGGCGCAGGAGGCGCCGGTCGGAGCGCACGGCGAGCGACGTCGGCACGAAGCGCAGGCGCAGGCCCCGCTCCCGCGCCACGGGATCGAACTCGCGCGCGAGCTGGCGGAAGAGCTCGTCGAGGCGGAAGCTCGACCATTGGGGCTTGAGCGCCCCCGTGTCGAGGCGCGACATGTCGAGCAGCGTGGTGAGGATCTCCTCCACCGCGTCGAGCGAGGCGTCGACGTTCTCGGCGAGCGTCGCGTCGCCCGCGTGCCGGTCGCGCTCCACGAGCGAGGTGGCGTAGAGGCGGGCCGCGTTGAGGGGCTGGAGGATGTCGTGGCTCGCCGCCGCGAGGAAGCGCGTCTTGGAGACGTTGGCCTCGTCGGCCGCCGCCTTGGCGCGGGTCAGCGCCGCGTTGAGGAGGGTGAGCTCCTCGGTCCGCTCGCGCACGCGCCGCTCCAGCTCCTCGTTGGCGCGCTCGCGGGCCTCCTCGGCCGCCACCGTCTCGGTCACGTCCGTGTAGGTGGTGACGTAGCCGCCGCCGGGCAGGGTGTTGTTGCGGATCTCGATGACGCGGCCCGTGGCGTGCAGGCGGATGCGCACGGGCTCGCGGTCGTTGACGAAGCTGTCGACCCGGGCGGCCGCGAGCTCCGCCGCCGGTCCCGGCCCGTAGAGGCCGCGCTCGGCGTTGAAGCGGATGATCTCGTCGAGGCCGACGCCCACCCGCACGAGCTCGGGCGGCAGCTCGTAGAGGTCGATAAAGGCGCGGTTCCAGGCCAGCACGTGGAGGTCGCGGTCCAGCACCGTGATGCCCTGACGGGCATGGTCGAGGGCGTGCTGGAGCAGGTCGCGGGAATATTGGATCGCGGCGGAGGCGTCGTCGAGGAGCCGCAAGGCCGCCTTGGTCGAGACGTTGCGCCGCGAGAGCAGGAGCGAGAGCGCCAGGCGCGAGGACGAGGCGCCGATCGCCGAGGCCAGCAGGTGCTCCGCATAGCGCAGGAGGTGGATGTCGGCCTCGGCGCGGGGATCGAGATCGAGGCCGCGGCTGCGGCTGAAGCTCTCGAAGGAGCGCTCGGTGCGCTCCTCGCCCAAGTATCGCGCCACCGTGGCCCGCAGGTCGCGCACCGAGACGCTCGCCCGGAAGAGCCGGAAGGAGGGCGCGATGGGCGCGTCGCTCTCGCCCACGAAGGCGGAGGCCTGGACCCGCTCCAGGGCGTTGGCGGGCCGGGTGAGCGACCCGCCCACGAAGGCGAGGGTGTTGAGGGCGAGGCTCCAGACCACGCCGTGCGTGAGCTGCGGCAGCTCGACGCCGAGAAGCGCGGTGGGCTTGAGGAAGGCGATGCCGAGCGGGCCGCGGGCCAGGAAGTCGGCCCAGAGCGGATGGTCCCAGGCGAGGCTCGGCAGGAGGAGCGTGTAGGCCCAGACCAGGAAACCCGCCACGAGCCCCGCCGTGGCGCCCCGCGCCGTGCCGCGGCTCCAGAAGAGCGCGCCGATGAAGGCCGGCGCGATCTGGGCGATCGCCGCGAAGGAGAGGAGCCCGATGGCGGCCAGCGCCGCGTCCCCAGCGACCCGGTAATAGGCATAGGCGAGCAGGAGCACCACCGCGATGGCGACGCGGCGCACCGCGAGCACGAAGCGCCCGAGGTCGCTCGGGGTCGCCTCCTCCTCGCCCCGCCGCGACAGGGCGCGGCGCAGGGTCAGCGGCATGACCAGGTGGTTCGAGATCATGATGGCGACCGCCACCGACTCGACGATCACCATCGCGGTGGCGGCCGAGAGCCCGCCCAGGAAGGCGGCGAGCGCCACCCAGCCCGCTCCCGCGTGGAGCGGCAGGGCCAGCACCGTCATGTCGCGGTCGATCGCCCCCTCGGGGAACGCCACCTGTCCCGCCAGCGCCAGGGGGATCACGAAGACGTTGATGAGGACGAGATAGAGCGGGAAGAGCCATGCGACGCGGCGCAGGTCGCCCACCGCCCGGTTCTCGACCACGGTCATGTGGAACTGGCGCGGCAGGAGGAGCGCGGCGAAGGCCGCCAGCACGGTCAGCGTCAGGAAGGTGCCCAGCTCCGAGGTCTGGCCGATCAGCGCCGTCGAGATGGCCTTGGCGTCGGCCTGGGCGAGGATCGGGCCGATGCCGCCGAACATCGCCAGAACCACGAAGACGCCCACCGCCAGGAAGGCCACGAGCTTCACGACCGATTCCAGCGACACCGCCACCATGAGCCCGTCCTGGTGCTCGGTGGCGTCCGCGTGCCGGGTCCCGAAGGCGACCGCGAAGCCCGCCAGCACGATCGCCACCACGAGGGCGAGGTCGCCGAAGATGGGGGTGGCGATGGGGATGGAGCGCCCGTCCGTGGCCGAGAGGAACACCCCGAGCGAGGCCGAGACGGCCTTGAGCTGGAGCGCGATGTAGGGGATCGCCCCCATGACCGCGATGAGCGACACCACCGCCGCGACCCGCTCGCTCTTGCCGTAGCGCGCGGCCACGAAGTCGGCGATCGAGGTGGAGTTCTGCTCCTTGGCGATGGTCACGACCCGGGCGACGAGCCCGTGGGCGAGGCCGATCACCAGGATGGGGCCGATATAG
>DASPJU010000404.1:0-3257 GCA_035628475.1 Salinarimonas sp.
ACCGAGGTCACGACCGAGATGCCGCGCTCCTTCTCGATTCCCATCCAGTCCGACCGCGTCGACTGCCGGTTCTTCTTCGCCTTGACCTCGCCCGCGAGCTGGATCGCGCCCCCGAACAGGAGGAGCTTTTCCGTCAGCGTGGTCTTGCCGGCGTCCGGGTGCGAGATGATCGCGAAGGTCCGGCGGCGGGCGACCGGGTCGGTCGCCGGGGAGGAGGAGGGGGCGGTCATGGCGGCTCGGGTGGTGGGCCGGCGCGCGGGGCGCGGCCGGTCAGGCCTTCACATGACGGCGAACGGCGCGCAATTCAACCGCTGCCGCGCATTGGCCGGGCTCTGGTGACGCGCCGTTAGCCGTCCTTGCGAACCCGCCCGCAACCCTTGCGCGGCAAGGTGGCGGACGAACCGTGGAGACCCCCATGCGCACCCTCGCCCTTCTCGCCGCGGCAGCCGCCGCCCTCACGCTGACGAGCCTGCCCGCCGAGGCCAAGCGCCGCGGCTTCAAGAGCGTCCCCTCCGTCGGCTCGCGCGCCGCCCCGGCCCCGCAGCCCGCGACGGCGCCCTCGCGGGGCACCAGCCTGATCGTGATCCCGATGGGCGGCCGCGCCGCCGCGGCGGCGCCCGTCGCCGGCGCCGCCGCGGGCGTCGCGACCGGCGCGGCCCTGGGCGCCACCGCCGCCGTCGCCGGGTCCGCCGCCGATACGACCGGCACCGTCGCGGCCGGGGCGGAGCCCGCCAAGGCGTCGTCCTGGTGCCCCTCGGAGCGCGTCATCGGCGGCGGCAAGGGCTTCTGCGTCGTCAACTGACCGGCGCGGCGCGCCATCGCGCTTGGCCCCGGGGGCGCCGGACGCCATATGGCGTCCATGAGCGCTCCCCTCGTCTTCGACCGGCCGCTGGCCCGCCGCCGCCTCGCCCGCGCCCGCGCGGCGGGCTTCGCCGACTTTCTGCTGGTCCGCGCCGTGGAGGACATGGAGGATCGCCTCGCGGCGGTCCTGCGCGAGTTCCCGCTCGCCCTCGACGTCGGCACCCCCTCGGGGCTCGCCGCCGAGCGCCTGCGGGCGTCGGGGCGCGCCGACGCGGTCCTGCGCCTCGCGCCCGGTCCCGAGGCCGGTCCCCTGACCGCCGTGGCCGACGAGGAGGCCCTGCCGGCGGCACCCGGGACCTTCGCCCTCGCGGTCTCGCTCCTCGCGCTCCAGGGGGTCAACGACCTGCCGGGCTGCCTCTTCCAGATCCGCCGGGCGCTCCGGCCCGACGGCTTCCTTCTCGCCTGCCTCTTCGGCCGCGCGACGCTCACCGAGCTGCGCCAGGCCTTCACGGCGGCGGAGGCCGAGATCGAGGGCGGGGCGAGCCCCCGGGTCGCGCCCTTCGCCGAGGTGCGCGATCTGGGCGCGCTGCTCCAGCGGGCGGGCTTCGCGCTGCCCGTCACCGATGTCGACACGGCGGTCGTGCGCTATGCCAGCCCCTTCGGGCTCCTCAAGGACCTGCGGGCCATGGGGCTCACCAGCGCGCTGGTCGAGCGCCGCCGCACGCCCCTGCGCCGCGCCACGCTCCTGCGCGCCATGGAGATCTACGCGGAGCGCTTCTCCGACCCGGACGGACGGGTGCGGGCGACCTTCGAGCTCGTCTGGCTGTCGGGCTGGGCGCCGCACGAGAGCCAGCAGCAGCCCCTCAAGCCCGGCTCCGCCAAGGCGCGGCTGGCCGACGCCCTCAAGGCGGTCGAGCACGGGCTCGACGGACCGCCGCCGGCCCGCGAACCCTGACGCCCCGCCGGGGATTGAGGATGTCGAGAGGAGATGCCCGATGTCCCAGCCCGAATCCGCCCACCCCCTCACCATCACCGACAACCCCCACCGCGTGCGCGTGCTCGTCGGCGGCGCCATCGTCGCGGAATCGACCCGGGCGCTGACCCTCAAGGAGGGCTCCTACCCGCCGGTGATCTACATCCCGCGCGAGGACGTCCAGATGGACTATTTCGAGAAGACCGAGCGCTCCACGCGCTGTCCCCACAAGGGCGAGGCCTCCTATTTCGGCGTCATGGCCCACGGCATCGAGACCCCGGACGTCGCCTGGTCCTACGAGAACCCGCTTCCCGGCGCCGAGCGCATCGGGGGGTACCTGGCGTTCTATCCGAACAAGGTGGACGCCATCGAGGAGCTGCGGTGAGGAGGCGCGCGACGCTCCTCTCCCGTGGAGGGAGGCGTCGCGGCTGAGGGGGCGCGGGTCGCTCGGTCGGTCGCCCGAGCGCCTGGACGGGAGCGGCGGCTTCGCGAGGAGCCGCCGGGATCGTCCCTTAGAAGATCGCCTGCATCAGGCCCGCCCCGGGGGCCAGCATCACGAAGGCCCAGGCCATGGCCGAGCTGGCATTCACCATCTGGAAGAGGAAATGGGGCATGACGAGAATGCCCGCGATCAGGGGCACCACGGCCCGGAGCGGCCCGAAGAAGCGGCCGACGAACACGCCCCAGGCCCCCCAGCGATGGAAGAACGAGCGCCCGCGCTCGACCATCTGCGGGTGGCGCGACAGGGGCCACATGGTGAGCGCCCCGTCCTTGAAGTAGCGCCCGACCCAGTAGGACACGGTGTCCCCGGCGAAGGCGCCGACCACCGCCCCGAGCCAGATCGGCCAGAAGTCGATCCCCGTCGCCCCGATGAGCGCGCCGATCCCGATCAGGATCACGGTCGCGGGCACCAGGAGGGAGAGCACGGCGAGCGACTCGCAGAAGGCGAACGCCGCCACGATGAAGGGCGCGTAGGCGTGGTTCTCGCGCACGAAAGCGAGGACGGCGTCGGTGAGGCCGGAGAGATCCATCGGGGTTCCGTTCGGGGAAGCCACACGCTAACTAAGCATTCCGGGCGGTTTGGCAAGCGCCGCCGGGGTGCATCGCGCGAGCGCTCCCATGAACATCCTGTCGATCCAGTCCCACGTCGCCTACGGCCATGTCGGCAACGCCTCGGCGGTCTTCCCCATGCAGCGCCTGGGCGTCGAGGTCTGGCCGATCCACACGGTCCAGTTCTCGAACCATACGGGCTACGGCGCCTGGAAGGGCCGGGTCTTCGACGGTCCCGCCATCGAGGAGCTCGTGGAGGGCATCGCCGAGCGCGGGGTGCTGGCGCGCTGCGACGGGGTGCTGTCGGGCTACATGGGCTCGTCCGACATCGGCAGCGCCATCCTCTCGGCCGTGGCGCGGGTGCGGGCCGCCAACCCGGGGGCGCTCTATGCCTGCGACCCCGTGATCGGCGACGTGGGCCGCGGGATCTTCG
>DASPJU010000405.1:0-10057 GCA_035628475.1 Salinarimonas sp.
TATTCGAGGGAGCGCACCACCCCGTTGATCTGCGGGCGCCAGGCGTCCGTGGCGACGAGGAGCCGCATCAAGCCACCGCCCGGGCCGGCGCGGCCGGTTCCGCCTCGCCCACGGATCCTTGCGTCCACCGCACCAGCTCGAGGCGGCCGTCATAATGCTCCACGACTGCCGTGCAGGACTCCACCCAGTCGCCGAGATTGACGTAGCGCACGCCGTCGAGGTCGCGGTCGGCGGCGTGGTGGATATGGCCGCACACCACCCCGTCCGCGCCCTGCTTTCGGGCCTCGGCGGCGAGGAAGGTCTCAAAATCGCTGATGAAGGACACGGCGTTCTTCACCCTCAGCTTCGCCCAGGCCGACAGGGACCAATAGGTCAGGCCGAGCCGGCGCCGGACGAGGTTGAGCACCGTATTCACCGCTAGCGCCGCCGTATAGGCGCCGTCGCCGAGCAGCGCGAGCCAGCGGGCGTGGCGCACCACCATGTCGAACTGGTCGCCGTGGATCACGAGCAGGCGCTCGCCCCGCGCCGTCTCATGGATCGCCTGATCCCGGATCTCGACCCCGCCGAAGCTGTGGCCGACATAGTCGCGCAGGAACTCGTCGTGATTGCCGGGCACGTAGACGAGGCGGGTCCCTTTCCGCACCTTGCGCAGGAGCTTCTGGATTACGTCGTTGTGGCTTTGAGGCCAGTACCAGCCGGACTTGAGGCGCCAGCCGTCGATGATGTCGCCGACGAGGTAGATCTCGTCCGCGTCATAGACCTTGAGCAAGTCCAGGAGGAGCTCGGCCTGGCAACCGCGCGTGCCCAGATGGATGTCGGACAGGAAGAGCGTCCGTACCCGGATGACGTCGACGTCCCGCGCCACGCGATCGTCCTTTCGATGATCCATCGTCCAGGAAGCGGATTCGCATTGCGCTTTGATGACGGCGGCCGGGCAGGGGTTCGACGGGGGCACCTTGGCGCGGCGCGGCGCGCTCGCGTAACCTGGGAGCGGGCGCGTGCCGCGAACGCGGGGCGGGGCGTGCGCGTTGGAGGGGAAGAGGAGGGGTCCATGCGTCGCTTGATCGGTTTCTCCATCCTGGCCCTTGCCCTCGGGGCCGCGACGGCCGGCGCCCAGACGGGCGGCGGATCGTCGGGCGGCTCGTCGTCCGGCGGGGGCGCGGGCGCGTCGTCGGGTGCGTCCGGGGGAGGTCTAGGCGGTTCGCTCGGCGGATCTCCTGGCGGCTTCATCGGCGGTTCGCCCGGCTCGGGCGGGTCGTCGCTCGGGTCGTCGTCCTTGGGATCCTCCTCCCTGGGCTCGTCCCCCTCCGGCCTGCCGCCGACGGATCCGACGCTCCCGGGATCGCCCCTCTCAGGCTCGACCTCACCGGGCGGCTTGTCGACGCCGCTGCCCGGCATCGGCGCGAATCCGTCCGCAGGGACGCCGTCCGGCGGGAACGGCGCGAACGCCTCGACCCGGCGCGGGACCGGCGCGAGCGGTGCCGGCACCGGCGGCGCGACGGCGGGGGCCGACATGCCCGCCAACCAGCGCCAGCTCGACGCGCTGGAGCGCTCGAACGAGCGCATCCGCCGCTCCGTGATGACGAGCATCTGCCGGGGCTGCTGACGAGTCCGATCGTTGCGCGAAAGCCGCGCCGGGCGCCGAACGCGCGTTCGGCCGTGCCTCGCGCCTTGATCCCGGCTGCGGCGCATCCCAGGGTGCGGCGAGATCTTCGCCCTGCCGGGAATCATCCATGCGCTCCGTGGCCCGCGCCGTCCTCGCCTGCCTCGCCGTCGCATCGCTCGCGGCCTGCGCCCATGCGCCGAACCCCATCGTGGCGCGCGATCCGATCCCTCCGCCCCCGCCGGGCTACCGGGTGGCCTGCGACACCTACACGGCGCCGTTCTATCTCTATTTCGGAAGCTGCCGCCCCGTACGGCCGCCCGCCCCCGTGGTGGTGCGGGCGCGGGGGTGACAAGACAACGGCCGCCCGGCTTGGCCGGGCAGCCGCTTGGTCTAGGAGACCGTTACCGCGAGCGGTTCATCCGCTGGCCGGGAGGCGCATAGTTCGTGCCGGCATTGCCGGGCGCGAACTCGCGGGCGCTCTGGCGCGGGTTGTTGCCCTGCTTCTTCATCTGGCCGGGGGCGAACTGCGACGCGCCGCGCATCGTGGTGCCCGTGGTCGAGGGCTCGCGCATCATTCGGCCGCCCGAGCGCTGCATCGTGGTGTCCTGCTGCATCATGCCGCTGCCGGAGCGCTGCATGGTGCCCCCCGACATGGAGCGGTCCATCGAGCGCTCCATGCGCATCTGCTGGGCCGAGGCGGTTCCGAGCCCGGCGACGGTGGCGGCCGCGAGGGCGAGGGTGAAGATCTTGGCGTACATGGACGTTCCTCCTGGACTTGCTTCGGCGCGGCCTTTTCGTGCGGGCCTGACCGGTCCGATGCTCGTCAACATAGCCGGTTCATGTTGGTTCCAGTTATACAGTCGTCCTGTCTCGGGTGAGTCGCTCTCTACTAGTGATTATGAACATTTGTTCATCGGTTCATGAACATCCGTTCATCTGATTACTGCAACGCTAGGGTCGAATGTTCAATCGATGTTCGAATATTGCCAAATCCGCGGGATCCGTTTGAGATCTCGCGCGTTGTCGGGGACCGGGGCGCCTCCAGGCGCGCTCCGCATCCTGGGAGAGAAGCGGATGAAGAGAAACCTCCTGTTGGGCGCGATCGGCGCGCTCGCAGCGGCCTTCGCCACCTTCGGGGCGCCGCAGGCGCAGGCGCAGGGCTTCGGCGTGTCGGTCGGCTTCGGTGGCCCGTCCTACGGCCATTACGGGCATCGCTACGCGCCCGTGGGCTATTACGGCGGCGGATACGGCCGCTATCATCATCCTCGCGTCGTGCGCCGGGTGGTGGTGCGCCAGCCGGTCTACTACGCCCCGCGTCCCGTCGTGCGCCGCGTCGTCTACCGCCAGCCGGTCTATTACGCTCCGCGTCCGGTCGTGCGTCGCGTGGTCTACCGCCAGCCCGCGTTCTACGGTCGCCGCGTTGTCTACCGGCAGCCGGCCTATTACGGCCGCCGCGTCGTGGTCCGTCAGCCGGCCTTCTACGGTCGTCGGGTCGTCTACCGTCAGCCCGCCTACTACAATCGCCGCGTGGCCTACCGCGCGCCGGTCTACACGACCCGTCGCGTGGTCGTGCGCCGCAACTTCTACTGACGGGGCGCGCAACGTCTGCGCCAAGGCGGGCTCCGGCCCGCCTTTTTTCATGCGCGGGCGGGCGGCGCGAGAACGCCCCAGCCTGGGGCCGGGGCGCTGGCCGCGGGCAGGAACCCGTCAGCTCTTGCGGATGAGCTTCTCGATCTGGGCCTCGTTGAGCCCGTTGGCGGGGCTCACCACGCCGGTGCGGTGACGCTCGACGAACTCGTCGGTCTCGGGGGCCTCGTTCGTCTCCATGGCCTGGCGGTGACGCTCGTTGTGGACGCGACCCTGGTCGTCGCCGTGCATCTGGTTGTTGCCCATGAGCTGGCTGCCGAGATCCTCCATCTCGGGCAGACCGTCGTCGACGATGCCGACATGATCGTGGCCGACCGTGGTGCCGTGCCCCATGCCGCCCTTCTTGGTCGCGTTCGCCATGTTCGATCTCCTGTGAGGCCTCGCGAGGCCGTGTCGGAGAGAACGGATCGCGGGTCCGGATGGTTCTAGCCCCGCTTCGTCGTTCCACCGTGCCGATCGCGCCAGGAGGGCGGACCTCCGGGCAGGGACCTCGCCTCGTAGACGCCTCGCGCCACCGCCCGCGCCAGGCACGCGGCCGCCGCGGCGCCGATCGCGACGAGCTCGCCGATGTCGCGTAAGGGGCGGCGTCCGGTGGCGGCGGCGAAGACCGCGTCGCCGTCCATGGGCGCGTGCGAGAGGGTGAGCGCCCGGGCAAGCCCACCTTGGGCGGCGAGCGCCACGCGTCGCGCCTGCGCCTTCGTGAGCGCGGCGTCCGTGGCGACGATCGCGAGGGTCGTGGCGGGCGTGCCGCCCTTCCACTTCGGTGCCGCGAGGCGCAGGTCGGCCGGAAGGCCGAGCCCGCCGAACTCGTCGCCGACCTCGTAGGGCGCGGCCAGGAAGTGCGGCCCGCCATTCGCCATCGCGGAGCCCAGCGCGTTGACGGCCGCGAGCGCGCCGACCCGGTGGCCCGCCGCCGTCACGGCGCTCGCGGAGCCCAGCCCACCCTTCAGGTCGACTGTGGTGGCGCCGAACCCCGCCCCGACGGTGCCCAGCGCGAAGGTCTCGGCCGCGGCCCGCGCCGCCGCGAGGCCGAGATCGCGATAAGGCGCGTGCAGGCCCCAGTCCTTGTCGCCGCCCTTGAGCAGGTCGAACAGGATCGCGCCGGGCACGATCGGCACCCGCGCCGGCCCCACCGCGAAGCCCCGCCCCTGCGCCCGCAGGGCCGCCTGGACGCCGGAAGCCGCCTCCAGGCCGAAGGCCGAGCCGCCCGAGAGCGCGATCGCGTCCACGGCCTCCACGGTCGCCTCGGGAGCGAGCAGGTCGGTCTCGCGCGTCCCGGGCGCCCCGCCCACCACGGCCACCGCGGCGATAGCCGGCGGATCGAACAGGACCGCCGTGACGCCCGAAGCGAGGCGCTCGTCCTGGGCATGGCCGACGAGGAGGCCGGGAACGTCGGTGACGAGGTTGCGCATGGCTCGCAGAATAGCACCACCGCGTCGTTCGGGGGCGCGAAGCGGAAACCCGGATCCCAAGACCGAGCTCCGGAGCGAAAACAAGCGCCCGCAACGCTGACGCAGTCCGTCGTCGATTCCGGGTCAGGCGCTCGGCCTGTGGAGAACGACGGAGCGGGCGGCGACGTCGTTCACATCCCGCTGATTCGCGCCCACCGGCCCTGGTCGCGGCGGCACGCGGCCGCTACAACACCGGCCATGATCGAGGTGTCGTTCGTCGCCGCGCTGCTCGGGGGGCTCGTGAGCTTCCTCTCGCCCTGCGTGCTGCCCCTGGTGCCGCCCTATCTCTCGTTCCTGGCGGGCGTCACCCTCGACGAGCTGCGGGACGGGGACGATTGGGGGGTGCGCCGGCGCGCGCTCCTCACCGCGCTTCTCTTCGTCGCCGGCTTCACGACCGTCTTCGTGATCCTCGGCGCCACCGCTTCGGCCCTGGGGCAGCTCGTGCGCCAGTACCTCGACGTGCTGGGAACGCTCGCTGGCGTCATGATCATCGTCATGGGCCTGCATTTCCTGGGGCTGTTCCGCATCGGCTTCCTCTATCGCGAGGCACGGGTGCAGGTGGACCGCTCCATGGACATCTGGGGCGCCTACGTGATGGGCCTCGCCTTCGCCTTCGGCTGGACCCCCTGCATCGGCCCGATCCTCGCCGCGATCCTCGCGGTGGCGGGCTCGGAGACGAGCGTGTGGAAGGGGGCCGCGCTGCTCGCCACCTACTCGGTGGGCCTCGGCATCCCGTTCCTGCTGGCGGCCTTCGCCATGAGGCCCTTCGTGGCGCTCCTCCAGCGCATGCGCTCGCGCTTCGCCCATGTCGAGCGGACCATGGGCGTGCTCCTCGTGCTCACGGGCATCGCCTTCCTCACCGGCTGGATCACAACCGCCTCGTTCTGGCTGCTCGAGACGTTTCCGGCCCTGGGCCGGCTGGGGTGATCGGCGTCCCGCTCCGCCGGGCGGGTGGAGGGCAGGAATCGGGTGGGCGCGGCGGTCGGCCTCGGCCACGGTTCGGGGGGCCACCAGGAGACCCGCCATGACCTACCGCATCGAGGGCCTCGCGCCCGAGCCGTTCCGTGATCTCTTCGCCCTCGACGACGCGGCGCTCGCCGCGCTCGGCGCCCGCCGCGTGACGGCGGAGCCCGGCTCCGCCTATCCCTGCCGCATCGGCCTGCGGTGGGCCGAGCCCGGCGAGACGCTGCTTCTCGTGAACCACGTCCACCAGCCCGAGCCCTCCTCGCCCTACCGGGCGAGCGGCCCGATCTTCGTGGCGCGGGACTCCGCGGCGCCGGCCCGGCACGAGGGCGCGCTGCCGCCCATGATCGCCGAGCGCCTCGTGTCGCTGCGCGCCTACGACGGTGAGGCGCTGATCGTCGACGCGGAGGTCGCGGAGGGGGAGGGGACCCGCGCGGTGCTGGAGCGCTTCCTCGCCCGACCGGACGTGGCCGAGGTCCACATCCACTTCGCCCGCCGCGGCTGCTTCGCGGCGCGGGCGGTGCGGGCCTGAGGCCCCCGGCCGAGGACAGCCCCTGGCGGGATCGTCCGCGACGAAGCCCCGCCGCGAGCCGCACACGGGACCGGGCGGCCGCGACCGGAACGACGCGGTCGCCCCGCCGGCAGGCTCCTCGGCGCGCCTCGTCGCATCCTCCTCGCCCTGGCATGAAAAAGCCCGCCCCGGTCTCCCGGGGCGGGCCTCCGATCCGTCGGGACGGCGCGGATTACTGGGTCTGCTCGTTGCCGGCGTAGTCGATCTTGCCGTCGGCGCCCTTCTTCCAGACATACATGACGTAGTCCGGACGGGTGATGTCGCCCTTCTTGTCGTAGGAGATGTCGCCGATCACGGTCTTGAACGGCTTGCCGCCCTTCATGACCTCGGCCATCTTCTTCGGGTCGAAGGAGCCGACCTGCTCGGCGGCCGCGGCGAGGATCTCCATCGCGGCGTAGGAGTAGAGCGTGTAGGCCTCAGGCTCGAAGCCCTTGGCGCGGAACTTCTTCACCGCTTCCTGGGCGTTCGGGTTCTTGCGCGGATCGGGCGCGAAGGTCATGAGCGTGCCGTCGGCGCCGGGGCCGGCGATCGAGACGAACTCGGCCGAGACGATGCCGTCGCCCGACATCAGCGGAGCCGGCATGCCCTGGTCGCGCATCTGGCGGATGATGAGGCCGGCCTCGGTGTGCAGGCCGCCGAAATAGACGACGTCGACCTGGGCCTGCTTCATCTTCGACACGAGCGCCGAGAAGTCCTTCTCGCCCGTGTTGACGCCCTCGTACACGACCTCCTTGAGGCCCTTGCCGTTCATGGCCTTCTGGGTCTCGTCGGCGAGGCCCTTGCCGTAGGGGGTCTTGTCGTGGACGATCGCGACCTTCTTGCCCTTGAACTTGTCGGCGAGATAGGCGCCCGCCACCGCGCCCTGCTGGTCGTCGCGGCCGCAGGTGCGGAACGTGTTCCACATGTTGCGCTCGGTGAAGCGCGGGTTGGTCGAGGCCGGGGTGATCTGGATGATGCCCGATTCCTGGTAGACGTCGGAGGCCGGGATCGAGACGCCGGAATTGAAGTGGCCCACAACGGCCTTCACGCCCTCGCCCGCGAACTTGTTCGCGACCGACACGCCCTGCTTGGGATCCGACACGTCGTCGCCGACGACGATCTGGATCTTCTGGCCCTTGATGCCGCCGCGCGCGTTGATGTCCTCCGCGGCCTGCTCGGCGCCCTGGCGCAGCTGCGCGCCGAAGGCGGCGTTGGGACCGGTGATCGGGCCCGCGACGCCGATCTTCACCTGCGCGTTGGCGGCGCCGGTCAGCGCCAGGCCGAGACCGAGCGCGAAGCCGGTCAGCAGCGTCTTCTTCATGAGATCACCTCTCTGGATATCGTGGGCCTTTTGCCGGCCCGGTTCGGCGTCCTCCGCCGTCCGCGGGCAATCTTGCGTGTTTTGCGACGCTTGTCACCTCCCTTGCGGCAGGTGGCGCGATCGTCCCGGGTCAGGCTCGGCGACGATCGCGGAGACGGAGCGCGAACCCTCGCGCGTGGTTCTCCCCGCCCGCTCCAGGGCTCGGGACAGCGCCTCAGGCGCCCGTGCGCTCGCGCCAGGAGAGAGGCCCCGAGCGCTCGTAGAGCCAGCGATATTGCGTGGTCATCTGGCGGGCGCGGGTGAAGCGGAAGCCGATCAGGCCGATCGCCAGGATCACGATCGCGTCCACGACGTAGTAGTGCACGGACCGAAGCGTGCCGTGGAAGAGCGCGAAGTGGATGAAGCGCACCGCGCCGGCGAGAATCAGCAGGTAGATCACCGTCGACCAGACCGGCCGCCAGGTCATGGCGCAGGCCCGCCCCGTCATCCAGGCGGCCCAGCCGCCCATCACCACCGTGACCAGCGCGAAGAGGAAGAAGGACGGCTCTTCGTAGAGGATGCCTTGCATCAGCGGCTCCCAGGGGTAGACGGCCCGCACGCGCTCGCGCTGCTGCCGGAGACGGCCGGCGCCCGGCCGAGGATCGATCGGCTCATCAGTGCCGCCCGCCCTCGAGATAGGCCGCCTGGACCTGCGGATCGGCGAGAAGCTCCCGTCCCGAGCCCGTCATCGTGATGGTGCCCGTCACCATCACGTAGCCGCGGTGGGCGAGCTTGAGCGCGTGGTAGGCGTTCTGCTCCACGAGGAAGACGGTCATGCCGTCGCGCTCGTTGAGCTCCTTGATGACGGAGAAGATCTGCTTGACGATGAGGGGCGCCAGCCCCAGCGAGGGCTCGTCCAGCAGCAGGAGCCGCGGCCGGCTCATGAGCGCGCGGGCGATGGCGAGCATTTGCTGCTCGCCCCCCGACATGGTGCCCCCGCGCTGATGAAGGCGCTCCTTCAGGCGGGGGAAGAGCCCGCAGACCCGGTCCAGGTCGTCCTTGAAATGGGCGCCCCCGTTCACGGCCGCGCCCATCTGCAGGTTCTCGTAGACGGTCATGCGCGGGAAGATCCGCCGCCCCTCGGGCGATTGCGCGATGGAGAGCCGCGCGATCTCGTGGGTGGGCATGCGGGTGATGTCGCGCCCGCCATAGGTGATGGTGCCCTCGCGGGCACGCGGGCTGCCGAAGATCGTCATCATCAGGGTCGACTTGCCGGCCCCGTTGGCGCCGATCAGCGTGACGATCTCGCCCTCGTGGACGTCGACGTCGACGCCCTTGAGCGCGATGATGTTGCCGTAATAGGTCTTGACCCCACGCACCTGGAGCAGCGGCGCCCGGCCGCCCCCCGCCCGCGCGCGGGTCTCGTCCACGAGCACGTTGATCCCGCCGACGCTCATACGCCCACCTCCGCCTCGACCTGCTCGACCTCGTCGTCCTCGACGCCGAGATAGGCCGCGATCACCTTCGGGTCGTTCTTGATCTCGTCGGGCGTGCCGTCCGCGATCTTGATGCCGTAATCGAGCACCACGACGTGGTCGGAGATCTCCATCACCATGCTCATGTCGTGCTCGATGAGAAGGAGCGAGGTGCCCTGCTCCTTGCGTATGTCGAGGAGGAGCTGGTTGAGTTCGGCCGACTCGCGTGGGTTGAGGCCGGCCGCCGGCTCGTCCAGGCACAGGAGGATCGGGTCGGTGCACATGGCGCGCGCGATCTCGAGCCGGCGCTGGTCGCCGTAGGGCAGGTCCCCCGCGGGATCGTCGGCGCGGTCCGTGAGCCGGGTCTTTTCCAGCCAGTGCTTCGCCCGCTCGATCGCCCGGCGCTCGTCGGCGCGGTAGGGGCCGACGCCGAGCAGGCCCAGCACCGTGAAGCCCGAGGCGATCATGAGCTTGTTGTGCTGCGCCACCAGCAGGTTCTCGAGCACGGTCATGCCCGTGAACAGGCGGATGTTCTGGAAGGTGCGGGCGACGCGGGCCTTCCAGTTCACGGAGTGGCCCGGCAGGCGCTCGAGAAGGTAGGAGGAGCCGTCCTCCTGCCGGAGCGTCATCATGCCCTCCGTGGGCTTGTAGAACCCCGTGATGCAGTTGAACACGGTGGTCTTGCCGGCGCCGTTCGGGCCGATCAGGGCGGTGATGTGGCCGCGCCCCGCCCGGAACGACAGGTCGTTCACGGCGACGAGGCCGCCGAAGCGCATGGTGAGGTGCTCGACGTCGAGGACGGGATCCTCGTCCCACGGCAGGGCGTCCGGCCCGAGCCGAGTGTCAGGAGACGCGACCATCAGGCGTTCCTCGCGTGAACGACCGGAGTGCTCCGGTCCCGGCGCCCCTCACGGGGACAGCTTCGACGGATGGGCTTCTTCATCAGCCGTGCCCCTCCTTGACGAGCGTTCCGGAGATCGCCCGGCGCTCCTTGAGGAAGATCGAGGGCGCGCGCTCCGAGATCAGGCCGCGCGGTCGCCAGACCATCATCGCGACCATGCCGAG
>DASPJU010000406.1:0-6024 GCA_035628475.1 Salinarimonas sp.
TGCGTCGTCGCCGCGGCCGGAGCGCGGCAGGCGCGGAGCCTGACCCGCGTGCGGCGCCTCCTGCGGCGCGGGCGGCTCCAGGGCGTCGATCTCCTGCGCCGGCGGGAGATCGCGCGCGCGCGGCAGGGACCCAGGATCGTCTGGGATTTCGCCTACGACCATGAGGGCCGGCGCCGCCACGCCGCCGACGAGCTGCCCCAGCCGCTTCTGCTGGACGCCGTCGTGACCCGAGCCGCGGCGCTGGTCGGGCCGGACGGGGACGCGATCCTCGTCGAGCCCGGCTTCGTCGACCCGGCGCTGGTCGCCCTCATCGAGGAGCGGCGCGTGGCCTCCCGCTGGGTGACGCCGGCGCTCGACGCGCTCGCCGCCTCGAGCCCGCCCGGGCCTCGACGCGCCTTCGTGGAGGCCTATCGCGACCTGTGGGCCTGGGGCGGCCCGGTCGAGGCTGCCGCCGCGCTGGCCCGGCGGAACGCCGCCGGCGCGATCCTGGATCCCGCCGCGATCGACGATCTCCTGGCCCGGTGCCGCGCTGCCCTAGGCGAGCAGGGCCGGGTGCCGGGCTAGAGCATGTCTCGGAGGAGTGGCCACCGGCTCTCCGCAAAGACATACGACAAAACCAGAACTGAGAGTCTGTCAGGTGCTTCCAAGAGCGCCTGACGGACGCTAGGTCCGATTGCTCGCTCGGGCGCCGTACTGCTCGTCCGTGACCGGCTCCAGCCAGGTCACGTGGGTGCCGCCATCGGCCTCGTGGATCGCCAGGTGCACCATGCCGGTGTCGGGCGCGGCGCCGTGCCAGTGCTTCAGGCCGGGAGGGATCCAGATGCTGTCGCCGGGGCGGATCTCCCGCATCGGCTCCCCCCAGGCCTGGATGCGCCCGACCCCAGAGAGCACGTGGAGCGTCTGGCCGAGAGGGTGGGTATGCCAATGGGTGCGGGCCCCGGGCTCGAAGGACACGCGCGCCGCGCGCACTCGCGCGGGGGCGGGGGCGTCGACGATGGGATCCTGCCAGACGACGCCCGCGAAAGCATCTGAGGGGGCGCGGCGGGTCGGCGGGGTGCCGGCGGGCTTGATCTCCACGGGGCGGGCTCCTTGAATGGCAGCCGCATGCTTGCCCCTGAGGGCCGTTCCCGCAAGCGCGAAACGGCGCCCGACCCGTCGCGGGCGGCGCCGTACGTGATCCGAGGGCGGAACCGCCTTACTGGCGGTAGTGCTGGATCCGGGTGGTACGCAGGCCCGCGAGCCCGTGCTGGTCGATGGAGGCCTGCCAGGACAGGAATTCCTCCGTCGTCAGGGTGTAGCGCTGGCAGGCTTCCTCGAGGCTGAGGAGGCCGCCGCGCACCGCCGCCACCACCTCCGCCTTGCGGCGGATCACCCATCGCCTCGTATTGGCTGGGGGCAGGTCGGCGACGGTCAGGGGGCTGCCGTCGGGCCCGATGACATATTTCACCCTCGGGCGGTGGGGCTCGGTCATGATACGCTCACACACTACAACTGACCTTGTGGTGAGGACCGTAGGGCCCCGCGCTTAAGATTTACTGAAGCGCTGCCGTGGGATTCGCGACGTTGCCATGATCCCGCCAAGATCAGCTCGGAGACCGCGAGACGCCCTTCACCTTCGAGAGCGGTACCCTGAGGCTGCCGATGAGCAGGGTGGTCTCCTCGCCCGAGAGGTCGACAGAGTCGACGCGCCCCGACACCTCCGTCTTGACCGACACCGTCGCGCCTCCGGAATCCTGCCCCGTCGCGGTGAGCTGGTATTCCCCATCCGGCGCCTTCTGCCCCGAGGAGGTGCGCCCGTCCCAGGCGAAGCTCTGGGAGCCGGCGGCGAGGGCCTTGGTGGTGGTCGCCACCACGTTGCCCTCCCGGTCCTTGATGGTGATCACGGCCTTCGCCACCGCCTTGGGCGCGGTCAGCGTCCAGGCTGCGTTCCCGTCCGTCAGCTTCGTGGCGGCGCCGTCGGCCGTGACCTGCATGCCCACGAAGCTCGCCGCGTTCGAGACCGTCGACGCCTGGGCGTTGGTGAGCATCGCCTTGAGGGTGTCGTTGGTGCGCAGCTGCTGCTCGACGGAGGCGAACTGCACCAGCTGCTGGGTGAACTGGTTGGTGTCGAGCGGGTCGAGCGGGCTCTGGTTCTTGAGCTGCGTGGTGAGCAGCAGAAGGAACTGGTCGAAATTGTTGGCGATGGACGAGCGGCCGCTGGCGGCGCCCGTCGCGGTCGGGGCAGCGGTCTTCGCGGCGCTTTGGGCGAGGGCGGTGGCCATGAGCTAGATCCTCACGTCGATGCCGGCGGCGCCGCGCCAGATCGTGCGGGCGGGTGGGGGAGGGGGGGCTTGCGTCCGGTCGGGCGCCGGCGGGGCGGCACGCCCGCCCTGGCCGTCGCGGCCGCCGTCGCCGCGCTCCTCGCCGCGTCCCCCGCCGGAATCGCGCAGCTGCATGTCGATGGCGCCGTCCCCCGCCTTGAGGCCGGCCTGGTCGAGGGCGCGCTCGAGGGACCGCGCATCGCGCTGAAGGAGGGCGAGGGTCTCGGGTCGCTCGACGACGAGGCGCGCCTTCACCTCGCCGTCCTCGCGGATCTCGAGGCTGACGTCGATGCGCCCGAGATCCTCCGGCGACAGCCGGATCTCGAAGCGGTTGGTGCCGCCCAGGGCCTTGAGGCCGATCTCGATCGGCACCGAGCCGATCGGCACAGGCTGTAGCGCCGGGTCGGGCGACGGGCCGGGGGAGGAGGCGGGCGCGCTCGCCACCGCGCCCTGGGGCGGCTGCGCGGCGCGGGCCACGGCGTCGAGGCCCGGGGGCAGGACCCCGGCCTCGCGAGGTAGCGGCTCGACGGGGGCGAAGGCGGCCGCCCGCTCGGGGCCGCGAGACCCCTCCGGGTCCCGGCCGCCGTCACGCGGCTCGCTCCCGTCGGGGAAGGGCTTGCTCTGGCCGGTCGCCTCGGCCGCGGCCGCCATGTCGGGCGTGGGAGCGCCCGGCGCGGCCTCCGCGAAGGGTAGGGCGGCTCCGGCGCCCTCGCCCCGGGCGGGCGGCAACACCGGCGCTGCGGCGACCGGCGGAGCGGGAGCAGCCGGCACTGTGACGACGGGCGCCTCCGCCGCCTCGGGAGCGACGAGGCCGTCCGCGCCTTCGCCCTCGCCGTTTTCCGGGCCGATCGCCTCCGCGGTCTCGCCGGAGGCTTGCTCCAGGATGGCCGCGACGAGGGCGGACCTGACCGCCGGCGCCTCGGTCCGGAACGGCGCGTCGGACGCGGCGACGGGGGTCTCGGGCTCGCCCACGTCGCTGGCGGGTCGCGTCGCGGTCGGCTCGGGCGCGGGCTTCTCGGCCGCTTCGGCGCAGGGCCTCGCGCGTTCGGGGGAGGAGCCGCGCGTCTCTGCCCGCTCGTCCGGAGCCCCCGCGCGCTGGCGCTCGGGCCTATCGGGCCGCTCGGGCCTGTCCCGCTTCTCGGGCCTGTCGGGGGTCGCGGCCAGCGTGTCCGCGAAACGCTCGCCGCCGTCCGGCCGGCCGCGCGCCTCGGCGCGGGGGTGCGGGCGCTCGGGGGCGGTGCGGTGCGGGGCCGGGGGCTGGAGGTCGCGCATGGTACCCATGGGGCGTGGTGGCGTCGCGGCTCCTCTCGCAAGGCCCGCGCCAGGGGGCGCCCCCTTGAAAAGCCGAGATCCGGCAACGATTTCGGCACCGTGCGAGCCGGGAGCGCCTGGCCCGCGCCCGGCAGATCCTGCCGGCCCCTGGCAGAAACGGCCGACCGCCGCTATAGAGGGCGCGGCGCGGCGCAGCCCCGATCCCGCGCCCCGGACCGGCCATGCCCAACAGCCTCGATCTCCCCCAGGAGCCGTCGAAGACCCGCGTCGTCGTGGCGATGTCGGGGGGCGTCGACTCGTCCGTGGTGGCGGCGCTCCTCAAGGCGGAGGGCTACGACGTGGTCGGGATCACGCTCCAGCTCTACGATCACGGCGAGGCGGTCCACCGCAAGGGCGCCTGCTGCGCCGGCCAGGATATCCACGACGCGCGCCGCGCCGCGCAGACCATCGGCATTCCCCATTACGTCCTCGACTACGAGACGCGCTTCCGCGAGGCCGTGATCGAGCGCTTCGCCGAGAGCTACCTCGCGGGCGAGACGCCCATCCCCTGCGTCGAGTGCAACCGCTCGATCAAGTTCCGCGACCTGCTCGCCACCGCCCGGGACCTGGGCGCTCACGCGCTCGCCACGGGGCACTACGTGGCAAGCCGCCTCCTGCCGGACGGGCGGCGCGCGCTCCATCGCGCCGCCGACCCGGAGCGGGACCAGAGCTATTTCCTCTACGCGACGACGCCCGGGCAGCTCGATCTCCTGCGTTTTCCGCTGGGCGAGCTCGACAAGGCGCGCACGCGGGCGCTCGCCCGCGAGTTCGGCCTCGCGGTCGCCGAGAAGGCGGACAGCCAGGACATCTGCTTCGTGCCCCAGGGGCGCTATTCGGACGTGATCGAGCGCCTCAAGCCCGGGGCCGTCCAGGCGGGCGAGATCGTCCACGTGGACGGGCGGGTGCTGGGCACCCATCGCGGCATCGTCCACTACACGGTCGGCCAGCGCCGGGGACTGGGGCTGTCCGTCGGCGAGGCGCTCTACGTGGTGGGCCTCGACGCCGAGCGCGCCCGGGTCCTGGTCGGCCCCCGCGAGGCGCTGGCGACCCGGGTGGTGCCCCTGCGCGACCTCAACTGGCTCGGCGACGGGTCCCTGGCGGAGCTGCCGCCCGAGGGCATCGAGGTCGCCGCGCGCGTGCGCTCGACCCGCCCCCCCCAGCCCGCGCTCCTGCGCTGGACCGACGGCGGGGCGGAGGTCGAGCTGCTGCGGCCCGAGGACGGCGTCTCGCCGGGCCAGGCCTGCGTTCTCTACGACGGCGAGGACCCGCGGGCGCGCGTGCTGGGCGGGGGCGTCATCGCCCGCCGCGCGTCCCTCGTCGCCGCCGCCTGACCTCCCGGAGACCGACCCCGCATGGCCGTTCAGTACGACCTCGAAGGACAGAAGCGCGTCTACGAGCGCTGGGCGCCGTTCTACGATCGGGTCTACCACAAGCTCCTCTCCGACGCGCACCGGCGCACGGCGCTGGCGGCCGCCGCCTGCGGGCCCGACATCCTCGAGGTGGGGGTCGGGACGGGGCTGGTCCTGCGCTACTATCCCGCCGGGGCGCGGGTGGTGGGCGTCGACCTCTCGGAGCCCATGCTGCGCAAGGCGCAGGAGAAGGCCGCGGCCCTGCCGGCCGTCACGGGCCTCGCCTCCATGGACGCCTGCCGCCTCGGCTTCCCGGACGCGCGCTTCGACGCGGTGGCGGTGCCCTTCGTGATCACGCTGGTGCCAGACCCGGAGGGAGCGCTCGACGAATGCGCCCGGGTGCTCAGGCCCGGCGGCGAGATCGTGATCTCGAGCAAGCTCTCCCGGGACGCGGGGCCGGTCGCGGCGGTGGAGGAGGCGATCGCGCCCCTCATGAAGCGCGTCGGCTGGAGCTCCGCCTTCAAGATCTCCCGCGTCGAGGCCTGGGCCCGCCGGCGCGGGGACCTGGAGGTCGTCGAGGTCGCGCCGCTCTTCCCGGCCGGGTTCTTCAAGCTGATGCGGCTGAGGAAGCGGGGGTGATCCCGCCCACCTCATTCCGGGCTCCGGGATGAGGGCGGCACCGTCCTTGACACCCCCGCGGCCGCTCCCTATACCCCCGCCACACCCGCGGCGGGCCTCAGGCCCCGCGGCCGGGGCGGAGTAGCTCAGCTGGTTAGAGCAGAGGAATCATAATCCTTGTGTCGGGGGTTCGAGTCCCTCCTCCGCTACCACTCAATCCCCACAATCAAGCCTGTGCCCGAGGCGCCCCGGCAAGGGTGTCGAGCTCGGTCCGGACGTGCTCCTTCGGGATTTCGGGTAGACCGACACCACCCTCGCGACCTGCCGAACCGCTTCGCGGTACGGCCCCCTGACCCTCCGTTACGCCTGCCTCGATGGCGGCGCAGATGCTCGACGCCGGCAAGGCGCGAGCCCGGGACGGCGCCGTGGCGGGCGCCGTCCCGGGC
>DASPJU010000407.1:0-5027 GCA_035628475.1 Salinarimonas sp.
TCCATGAAGAAGTTCATGCCGATGGCCCAGAAGAAGGAGAGCCGCGGCGCGAACTGGTCGACGGTCAGCCCCGCGCCCAGGCCCGCCCGGATGTACTCGACGCCGTCGGCCAGCGTGTAGGCGAGCTCCAGGTCCTGCGTCGCTCCCGCCTCCTGCATGTGGTAGCCGGAGATCGAGATCGAGTTGAACTTCGGCATATGGGCGGAGGTGTAGGCGAAGATGTCGCCGATGATCCGCATCGAGGGGGCGGGCGGGTAGATGTAGGTGTTGCGGACCATGAACTCCTTGAGGATGTCGTTCTGGATGGTCCCCGAGAGCTTCTGGGCCGGAACGCCCTGCTCCTCGGCCGCCACGATGTAGAGCGCCATGACGGGGAGCACGGCCCCGTTCATGGTCATGGACACGCTCATCTGGTCGAGCGGGATGCCGGAGAACAGCGTGCGCATGTCGAGGATGGAGTCGATCGCGACCCCCGCCATGCCCACGTCGCCCGCGACGCGCGGGTGGTCGGAATCGTAGCCCCGGTGCGTCGCGAGGTCGAAGGCGACCGAGAGGCCCTTCTGGCCCGCCGCGAGGTTGCGCCGGTAGAACGCGTTGGAATCCTCCGCCGTGGAGAAGCCCGCATATTGGCGGACCGTCCAGGGCTGGTTCACGTACATGGTCGGGTAGGGGCCGCGCACGTAAGGGGGCAGGCCCGGATAGGTATCGAGGAAGTCGATGCCGGCGCGGTCGGCGGGGCCGTAAGACCCCTTCACCGGGATGCCTTCGGGGGTCATCCAGGGCTCGGACGCGCCGCCGCGGGCCGGAACCGGAACCGGCTCGAAGGGAAGCGTCGCGAAATCGGGCACTCGGCTCATCGCGGGGTCCTCGAAGGGGCTCCTGGGGTTGTTCTCCGAACGAAGCGCGTCTGTCAACGCGACGATGCCGCGCCGGATCCGCGCCGCCTCACCCCTGGAGCTCGCGCAGGAGCCGCTCGCGCTTGGCGATGGCCCGCTCCAGCTTGCGCCGGCGATCGGACCTGCGGTCGTCCGGGCCGGAGGACAGGTCGGGCGCGTCCTCGAAGGCGACGATGCAGAGCGCGAGCACGACGAGGCCCGCGAGCGCGAACCAATACCGGCCGATCCACCAGACCGCGGTGCCGAGCGCGAGGCTGACCCCGATCGCGGCCGGCAGGCTGCCCGACAGCCAATGCAGCTTCAGGAACACGACGAGCCAGAGGAGGGCGATGCCCGGGATCGCGAGCAGCGCCCAGGCGATCTCGCGGCCCCGCAGGGACCCGTCCATGAGGTGGAGCGCCTTGAGCTCGCGCTCGATGCGACGCCGGCGACCGGCACGCCGGTCGCGTCGCGCCCGCTCGGGGCCCTCGGCGGCGGGATCGTGGGAGGGGGCGGCTTTCATGGGCGGGCTCCTCGGGACGGGGCCTTGTCGCCGGGATCGCGGCGGCTCGCCGCGCGCCGGCGCACATGACGCGTCCCTATTCGCAGGCCGTGCGCTGGCGCGAGCAGGCCGCCTCGGTCCAGCCCCGGCCCATGTCGGTCTCGACCTCCGCGAAGGTGCCGCGGCAGGCCGCGACCCGGCGCAGGCCCACTCCCTCCGGCCCGAACAGGACGAAGCCGCCGCCCGGCACGCGGGCCATGCCCTGGAGCCGCGCCGCGACGGGGGCGTCCGCCGACGGCTCTGCCCGCAGCGCGATCGCGCCGATCGTGACCCGCACGGCCGCCTCCGGCACCCAGCCCGGCCGGTCGAGGGGCACCACCCGGCCCTCGGGCGGGTCGGCGACCTCGTCCGAGAACCCTGCGTGCTCGACCCGGAACCAGCCCGGCACGTGGCCCGTGACCGTGAACGCCACCGCCACCTCGCCGTCGCCGACCTGCACCGGGTCCGGCAGGCGGGCGAGCACGGGCGCGTCGGCCGAGGGCGCCTCCCGCGCCTCCAGCCCGCGCTCGCCGGCATAGGCCTCGACCAGGCAGGGGGTCGGCTCCTGGCTCCAGGCCGAGGAGGGCAGGAGGACGAGGGCGGCGATGAGGGCGCGCATGGGGGATCCCGGCTGTCGTCGGCGAGTGTGGCGGGAGGTGCCCGCGCCGCGCAAGCCCGGCGGGCCCGACCTCTGGCGTCCCGCGCCCAGCTGTTGCAAAGAGGGGCCGTTCGAACCCCAAGGATCGATCCATGCCCGATGCGCGCCCGTTGAGCCTTGCCGCCGATTTTCCCGCGCCCACCCGCGAGGCCTGGATGCGCCTCGTCGAGGGGGTGCTCAAGGGGGCCGAGTTCGACAAGCGGCTGGTCGCGCGCACCTATGACGGCCTGCGCGTCGAGCCGCTCTACCCCCGGGCCGAGCCCGCGTCGCAGCCCGGGCGCGCGCAGGCCGGCCGGTGGCGGGTCGCGGCCCGCATGGATCATCCCGATCCGGCGGAGGCGAACCGCCTCGCCCTCCTCGACCTCGAGGGGGGCGCCGACGCCCTGATCCTGGCGCTCGCGGGCGCGCCCGCCGCGCGCGGTTTCGGGGTGCGGGTCGAGAGCGTCGACGACCTCGACCGGGCGCTTCGGGGCGTCATGCTCGACCTCATCCACCTCTCGATCGAGACCGCGCCCTTCGACGGGCCGCGGGCGGCGGCGCTCGTGGGCGAGCTCGTCGCCCGGCGGGGCCTCGATCCGGCGGCCCTGTCGATCGAGATCGGCCTCGATCCCATCGGCGACATGGCCCGCACCGGCGCGCCGCCCCTCGCGCCCGACGCGCTGCTGGCCAGGGCCGCCGGGACGCTGAGGGAGATGCGGGCGCGGGGATTCGCCGGGCCGCAGATGCGGGTCGACGGCCGGCCCTGGCACGAGGCGGGCGCGAGCGAGGCGGGCGAGCTCGCCGCCATGCTCGCCACCGGCGTCGCGCTGATGCGCGGGCTGGAGGCGGGCGGGGCCGCCCTGGAGGAGGCCCGGGGCGCCCTCGCCTTCGTGGCCGTGGCGGATGCCGACGAGTTCCTCACCGTGGCGAAGCTGCGGGCCCTGCGGCGCCTGTGGGCCCGGGTCGAGGCGGCCTGCGGCCTCGAGCCGGAGCCCCTCACCCTCACGGCGGAGACGGCTTGGCGCATGGCCACCCGCCAGGACCCCTGGGTCAACATGCTGCGCGCCACGGTGGCCTCCTTCTCGGCCGCCGTCGGCGGGGCGGACGCGGTCTGCGTCCTGCCCTTCACGGCGGCGCTCGGGCTGCCGGACGCCTTCGCCCGGCGCGTCGCGCGCAACACGCAACTCGTCCTCATGGAGGAGGGCCAGCTCTGGCGCGTGGCGGATCCCGCCGCGGGCGCCGGCGGCTTCGAGGCGCTGACCGACGAGCTCTGCGCCGCCGCCTGGAGCGGGTTCCAGGGCATCGAGGCGGAGGGCGGGATCCTGGCCTCCCTGCAGGCGGGCGCGATCCAGGGCCGCGTCGCGGCGGTGGCCGCCGAGCGCGAGCGCGCCGTCGCCCGCAGGCGCGACCCGATCACCGGCACGAGCGAGTTCCCCGATATCCGCGAGGCGCCCGTCGCCGTGCTGATGCCCGCGCCCGAGGCCGCCCCGGGCGCAACCCCCGCCTTTCCGCCGCTGCCCTCGCGCCGCGCCGCCGAGCCCTTCGAGCGCCTGCGCGCGGCCGCGGACGCCCATGCGCAACGCACCGGCGCGCGGCCGACGGTGTTCCTGGCCAATCTCGGCCCCGTCGCGGCCTTCACGGCGCGCGCGACCTTCGCCAAGAACTTCTTCGAGGCGGGAGGCATCGAGGCGATCCTGAACGACGGATTTACGGATGTGAATAAGATCGTGGACGCTTACCTTGCGTCATCGGCCAAGCTTGCGTGCCTGTGCTCGTCCGACGATATCTACGTAGAACTAGCAAGTGGGGTGGTCGAGGGGTTGCAGAAGGCGGGTTGCGAGGCTATCTACATCGCAGGCCGGGCGTTGGACATCGAACGACAGCTCCACGCCGCCGGACTGAGTTCCACCATCTTTGCCGGGTGCGACGCGCTCGGGATCCTCGCGCAGGCCCAAGAGGTGGCCTGCCGATCGTCCCCAGCGGGTCGCGAGGCGTCGCCTCAACCCAGCCACCGACCTTTGGGATAGAGACACGATGCGTCATTCGCTCCGCACCGCCCTCGCGCTCGGCCTCGGCACCCTCGTCAGCGGCGCCGCCCTGGCCGGCCCGGCCGACTACAACGGCACCTGGGCGGTCCAGATGGTGACCGAGAACGGGTCCTGCGACCGCTCCTATACCTACAACATCGCCGTCCAGGACGGGCAGGTGAGCTATCACCAAACCTCCGAGGACGAGCCGAAGGTGCGCGTCACCGGCCGCATCGCCGACGACGGCAAGGTGAATCTCGGCATCCGCCGCTCGCTGGCCTCCGCGGCCGCGTCGGGCAAGCTGCAGGGCAACGGCGGCAACGGCGCCTGGAAGGTCGAGTTCCTCGGCTGCTCGGGCCGCTGGACCGCCACCCGCCGCACCGAGACGGCCGACGCCGGCAAGTAAGCGGCGCTCTCAAGTTCTTTCAGCGACGTTTCGAAGCGCCCGGGAGCCTCCCGGGCGCTTTTTCGCACATCCCGTCAGGTCGGATTCAGGTTCCGTGCGTTAACCACGCAATCCATCCATCCCGACGGGAGACAGGACATGCAGACGAAGACGCTTTGCCTGGCGCTCGGCCTCGCCGCGATCGGCCTCCCCGCCCTCGCCCAGCAGGGGGGCGTCTCCAAGTTCGACGGCCGCTGGAGCGTCGAGGTGATCACCGAGAAGGGCGACTGCGACCGCGCCTATCGCTACGCCGTCGCGATCGACAACGGCCAGGTGCGCTACGCGGGCAGCGAGAGCTTCCAGGTCAGCGGCCGCGTGCAGCCGTCGGGCGCCGTCCAGGGCTCGATCGGGCGCGGCGGCGACCAGGTGACCGTCACGGGCCGCCTGGAGGGCTCGAACGGCGGCGGCACCTGGAAGGCCGCCGGCAACACCCAGTGCTCGGGCCGCTGGAACGCCGAGAAGCGGGGGTGATCCCCCCTCTCCCCGCCGTGCGGGGAGAGGG
>DASPJU010000408.1:0-2657 GCA_035628475.1 Salinarimonas sp.
GAGCTGATCGTGCCGGTCGCCATGGAGGAGAAGCTGCGCTTCGCCATCCGCGAGGGCGGCCGCACCGTCGGCGCCGGCGTCGTCGCCCAGGTCATGGACTGATCGACTCGCCACCTGCGAGGTTGGAGAGCGGCGGGCCGACGGGCCCGCCGTTTTCGTTTGGGGCGCCCCGAGCGCCGATCCCGCTCTCCCGCACGGGAGAGAGGCCGGAGGTGAGGGCGGCGCGCTGGGAAGGTTCGCTGAACCCCTCCGGCGTCATGGCTCGCCTCGCCCTTCGACGGGCTCAAGACAAGGCCGCCACCCGCTCGAGGCGTGGGGCCTCGCTCCGCGGGCCGGGCCCTGGGCGACAGGAGGTGCAGCGGCGGGGGCGTGCGAGCCTCCCGGCGTGGCACCCTCACCCCCGGCCCCTCTCCCATCCGGGAGAGGGGAGAGGGCCAATTTTCCCTTGCGCGCCCCCGCCTCCCTGGCCTAAACCGCCCTCGCCGCCAGGCATAGGAGTGTAGCTCAATTGGTCAGAGCACCGGTCTCCAAAACCGGGGGTTGGGGGTTCGAGTCCCTCCACTCCTGCCAGCGGCGGGCCTGACGCGACCGGCGCGGGCCGGGATCGACAAGGGCGGCGGATTGCGCTAAAGCGCCCGCACCCTACATGCTGATCGGGTTCAGGTGGCGCGGAGCGGATGCTTCGCGCCGCTGTCGCTTGAGAGGCACGGCGCGTGGGCGCCCACGAGGTACTGAGCAGACGATGGCCAAGGTCAACCCGTTCGAGTTTCTGCAGCAGGTGCGCAATGAGGGCGCCAAGGTCACCTGGCCGACGCGCAAGGAGACCATGATCACGACCGCCATGGTCTTCGTCATGGCCGTCGTCGCGAGCATCTTCTTCCTGGTCGTCGACCAGCTCGTGCGCCTGGGCGTCACGTTCGTGCTCGGGCTCGGGGGTTAAGCTATGCCGAAGCGCTGGTACATCGTCCACGCCTACTCGAACTTCGAGGACAAGGTCGCCCGCGACCTGCGCACGCTCGCCGAGCAGCGCGGGCTGTCCGACCATTTCGAGGAGATCCTCGTCCCCAAGGAGAAGCGGGTCGAGGTGCGCCGCGGCCGCAAGGTCGAGGCCGACCACAAGTTCTTCCCGGGCTACGTGCTCGTGAAGTGCGACCTGACCGACCAGGTCTATTCGCTCATCAAGAACACCCCGAAGGTCACGGGCTTCCTGGGCGCCGACAAGTCGAAGCCCGTGCCGATCCCCGACGCCGAGGCCGAGCGCATCAAGGGCCAGGTCGCCGAGGGCGTCGAGCGCCCGAAGCCGTCGGTCCAGTTCGAGATCGGCGAGACCGTGCGGGTCGCCGACGGGCCCTTCGCCTCCTTCAACGGGATCGTCGAGGAGGTCGACGAGGGCCGCTCGCGCCTCAAGGTGGCGGTGTCGATCTTCGGCCGCGCCACGCCGGTGGAGCTCGAATACGCGCAGGTCGAGAAGGTTTGACGGACCCCACCCTCCCCTGGAGGGGGAGGGAGCGCCTGCGGCGTCTAGAATTCCGGCCGGAGCACGCTCCCGCCGTAATCGGCTCCCACGGAGCCGTTCCCTCGCGGGAGATCCGCCCGGCCGCCACCCGGGAACGAACCGGATCGCACCGCGACCCAAGAACCGCCTCGAACCGGCCGGCAGCCGGGGAGAGGCCCTTATGGGAGCAGTCCCGTGGCCAAGAAGATTACGGGCTACATCAAGCTGCAGGTCCCCGCCGGCGCGGCCAACCCGTCGCCGCCGATCGGTCCTGCGCTGGGCCAGCGCGGCCTCAACATCATGGAGTTCTGCAAGGCCTTCAACGCGAAGACCGCGCAGATGGAGAAGGGCACCCCGATCCCGGTGATCATCACCGCGTATCAGGACCGCTCCTTCACCTTCGAGATGAAGCAGCCGCCGGTCTCGTTCTTCCTCAAGCGGGCGGTCGGCCTGAAGATCGGCAAGAAGCCCGCCTCGGGTTCCAAGACCCCGGGCAAGGGCGCGCCGGTCGGGCGCATCACCGAGGCGCAGCTGCGCGAGATCGCCGAGAAGAAGCTCGTCGACCTCAACACCGATTCGGTGGACGCGGCGGTCGAGATGGTCCGCGGCTCGGCCCGGGCCATGGGCCTCGAGATCGTGGCGTAGGGGAGGGCTGACCATGGCACATGAAGGCAAGCGCATCCGCGCCGCCCGCGAGGGCATCGACCGCACCCGGCTCTACCCGCTCCAGGAGGCGATCGCCCTCCTCAAGGGCCGCGCCAACGCCAAGTTCGACGAGACCATCGAGGTCGCGATGAACCTGGGCGTCGACCCGCGCCACGCCGACCAGATGGTCCGCGGCGTCTGCAACCTGCCCAACGGCTCGGGCCGCACGGTGCGCGTGGCGGTCTTCGCCCGCGGCGCCAAGGCGGACGAGGCGAAGGCCGCGGGCGCCGACGTGGTGGGCGCGGAGGACCTCGTCGAGCGCGTCCAGGGCGGCACGATCGACTTCGACCGCTGCATCGCGACGCCCGACATGATGCCGCTCGTCGGCCGGCTCGGTAAGGTGCTCGGGCCGCGCGGTCTCATGCCGAACCCGAAGGTAGGCACGGTGTCAATGGACGTCGCCGGCGCCGTGCGCGCGGCAAAGGGCGGCGCCGTCGAGTTCCGGGTCGAGAAGGCG
>DASPJU010000409.1:0-2414 GCA_035628475.1 Salinarimonas sp.
CCGCCGCCCGTCCATGAGCGACTGCCCGATTTCCCGCTGGAGGTCCTTCGACCTCTCATTGATCAACGCCAGCAGGTCCTGCCGCGTCGCCGCCTGCTGGTTCGCCGACGCAACCGCCTGCTCCCGCAGTTCACGCTGCGAAGCTGCAGCAGCCTCCCGCAGCAGCGCCTCCACCTGCTGCCGCGTACGGTCCAGCTCCTCGCGCAGCCGCTTCTCCTGCTCCGCGATCTGGTTCGCAACATCCAGGTGCCCCCGTGATGGGAGGCCCCGCACCAGGGCAATGATCAGCAGTGTAAGGATTGCCAAAGCGACAACCAACGTAACTACCTCGAGCATGGCCAACCTCCGGCAGGTCAACTGGTGAAGAGAAGACAATTCTCGGGGTAATTAGGAGGGTCTATGATTATTGTCGGTAAGCTTAAAAAGATTTTCCGATGCTGAAAGGTTGATTCCTGGAATGCCTTCACCAGCTGATGGGCGCACGCGCTTCCGCGGCATCGTCTGTAACAACCACAGGAAAGTAACCCCTGGATGAAACAACAACATCGGCAGTGAGGAGGCACTGGTCACAATTCTTCCTCGCACCACGTCAGGCACCTGACACGTCAACTCGTGGACTCGTCCACTACCCACCAGCGCACAGCCCCGCTGGTTCAGAAGACCACACCTCCGGGCAGGCCGCATCAGCCTCACCTTACAGATTGATCCTCCGCCTCCCCCCCATACTGTTTCCCCTGACTGCTTGCGGACCAATCTCATTGCGACCCACTTGCAGCCCTGCTTATTCGTTTTCTAACTAATACTGGCTGCTTGCTTCACAATCTGGCCGCGTACGACTGCCTCATGGGCGATATCGGAAAATTCCCCCTTCACGTCCCCCCCGAGAAGGCTCTCGCGGTCCTCAAGGCACTCAGCAATGAGTCACGCCTGAAGATGATGCGGTTGCTCGCCAAGGAGCCCCTTGGCGTCACCGAGATCGCCCGGCTCATTGGCGTCACCCAACCCACCGCCACCGTTTACATCCAGCAACTCGAGGAAGCTGGCCTCATCAGCTTTCGGTTTGTGAAAACTCCCCAAGGCGTGCAGAAGATCTCCTACACCTTGTACGACGGGATCCTGATCGACTGGCTCGCCCAGGATGGCGCTCTCATGGCGGAGGAGCACGCGATCGATATGCCGGTCGGCCACTACGCCATGATCCAGTGCGGCGGGCGCAGCCTGATGGCCAGCAAAGCCCGCGTCATCGCCTCCCGCGAAGACGTCAGCAAGTTCTTCAACCCCGTCCGCATGGATGCCGAACTCCTCGTTCTGGAAGAAGGCTCCGTTCGTTACCTCTTTCCCTTCAATGTCCCTCAGGGGCACACCGTGCAATCTCTCAAGCTCAGCTTGGAAGTGGCAGCTGCCTATCCCGGTGAACGACGTTCCAGCATGCTCCTGCTCCACGTAAACGGTCGGGAAATTGGCCCCATCTCGCTCGATAACGCCGGCGCACCCATGCAGCGCGCAGGCTCAATGCCGGATTGGCTGCCTCAGGACCTCGCAGAAGCCGGCCGCCTGATGGTAATTGAAATCGGAACTCAAGAGACCAAGGTCAACTCCCAGCCCCTGTCGCCACTCCGGGTTACCGACCTTGAGCTCAGCCCCATGAAACCCTTCGAAGTTTCCTTTACCGTCTCTGGTAATGGCGGAGCACCAGCCGGTATGATCATCTACGGCAAAGCCTTCGGACTCTACGGTCAGCACATTCGTGCCACCATCTCCCATGTAAACACGGAGCAGACGGCCAACACCGGAAAGGAACAGCCATCATGAAGCAGCGCCGTGCCGGCGACGTTGTGCTCTGCCTGCTGGAGCAGGGAATCGACCATCCCATCGAAGCACGCATCCTCAGCGGATTGGAGGAGGCGATCCGCGAGCGTGGCTACCGGATGGTCAGCGGTGTGGTGCCCATCGATCCACGCATGGAAACCCTGCGCTTGGTCCAGTCCCTTGGCGCGTCCCTCGCCGGCCTTGCCATCCAGCCCTACCGCCCCAACAAAGAACTCGCAGAGCTCCTCCTCAACCCCCCCGTCCGCTCCATCCCCCACATCCTTATTGGTCACTACTACGACAACCTCTCCATCAACAGCTGCGTGATCGACAACTATGGAGGGATGTATGCCGTCACTAACCTGCTTCTGCGCCATGGACGGCGTCGCCCTGCCTTCATCGGCGAGATCAGCTTGAGCAGCACCGAGCACGAGCGTCACATGGGCTTCTGCATGGCCTGCCTGCACGCCGGAGTCAGGGTCCCTCCAAGCCATTTCATCGACCTCTATCACGAGGCAGACCTGCGCGCACGACTCGGCGAGATGTTCTCCTCTCATGAACCGCCTGATGCCCTCGTCTGCCTGCACGACGCCCTCGCCGCCAAT
>DASPJU010000410.1:0-3524 GCA_035628475.1 Salinarimonas sp.
GCGCCTCGCGCTCGCGCCGGAGGACCTCGCGGCCGCCCGCGCCACGGGGCGCGGCTTCACCCAGGCCCTGGAGCTCGCCCTGGACCTTCGCCCGCGCTCGCTGCGCGACCGGGTGGGCGGCACGGAGGCGCGCAAGTCCTACTCCTTCCGCCTCGAGGACCCGAAGACCGTCGAGGTCGACGTGACGGAGCGCTCGGCGGAAGGCCTGCGCTACGTGCTTCGCCGGGTGGGCGGAGGGGTCGTCAAGGCCTTCTTCAACCCGCCCCAGCGCCCGCTCCTCTCCCGCTACCGCCTGGAGCCCGGCACCTACGTGGTGGACGTCGAGAGCCCGACCCGCGGCTCCGTCGACTTCGCCCTTCAGATGCGCGCGGGCTCCGAGCCCCTCGATCCGATCCCGCCCGGGCGCCCCCTGCGCTCGTTCGGCGACTGGACCGTGGGCGTGGTGGGCGAGGGCCCCGCCCGCGAGTGCTACGCCATGACGGTGGCCCAGGACCAGCAGCCCGCGGGCTGGCGCGCCCAGCGCCCGGTGCTGCAGTTCATCGTGACGCCGCGCGGCGCCGGGGTGCGCCACCTCTTCGACCGCGCCGCCGAGTACAAGCCGGGCCGGGCGGTGGCCGAGATCGTCGAGCCCTCGGGCCGGGTGACCGAGCTGCCGCTCGCCTTCCACGACGGCCGCCTCGCCACGGTCGAGGCCTGCTCCGACGGGCAGGGCATGTGCATGGTCAACGAGACCGTGCGGGCGCTGACCTACGGCTCGCGCCTCTCCGTGCTCGGCACCACCCCGCAGGGGCGCCCGGCCGCGGTCTCCTATTCGCTGCGCGGCTACCAGGGCGCGATCGCCGCGATGGCGGCGGCCTGCGACAACCGCGCGGTCGCGGGGCTCCTGGTCTGGGCGCCCCAGCGGGTGGTGGCGCGCACCGCCTCCCCCCGCTAGGCCGGCCCGCTCGCCGAGGAGCCCCGCCATGGCACAAACCCCGTCTCCCGCCCCCGACACCCGCTCCCGGGCCGCCGCGCCCTCACCGGAGACCGCCCCCGTGAAGCGCAAGATCGCCGCGATCCTCGCCGCCGACGTCTACGGCTATTCCCGCATGATGGCCGAGGACGAGGAGGGCGTGCTGCGCCGTCTCGCCGCCTGCCGCACGGTCTTCGACGAGTTCGTCACCAAGGCCGGCGGGCGGATCTTCAACACCGCCGGCGACTCCGTGATGTGCGAGTTCGAGAGCGCCGTGGAGGCGGTGCGCTGCGCGGTCGACATCCAGGACGCCCTGCGGGCCCGCAGCGCCGACATCGAGCCCTCCAAGCGCCTGCTCTTCCGCATCGGCATCTCCATCGGCGACGTGGTGGAGCGCAACGGCGACCTGCTGGGCGACGGCGTCAACGTCGCGGCGCGCCTGGAGAGCCTGGCCGAGCCCGGCGGCATCACGGTCTCGCGCTCCGTGCACGAGGCGGTGCTCAACAAGGTGTCGGTGGGCTTCCACGACATGGGCGCCCGCGAGGTGAAGAACCTCGCCCCCGTCCACGCCTACGCGATCACGGCGCCCGGCGCCCGCCTGGCGGTGGCGCCCGAGGCGCCCCCGAAGCCCGCGCCCAAGGCCGCCCCGGCCCCGGCCGCGAAACCCCCGACGGGCGGCCTCAACCCCGGTCGCGCGCCGGAGCCGCGCGGCCTGCCCGTGCCCGCCATCGCGGCGGGCGTCGCGGGGCTCGCTCTCGCCGGCGGCCTGGCCTGGTTCCTGCTCGGCTCGAGCTCACCCCCGCCCGCCCCCCCGGTCGCGCAGGCGACGCCGGTGACCCCGGCGGCCCCCGCCCCGACCCGCGCAGTCACGCCGACCGCCCCGGCCGCCCCCCGCACGCAGACGGCGCTGGCGCCGGCGGCGCCGAGCGCGCCCGAGGCGCCCAGGCTCGCGCCCGTCCCCGCCGCCCCGCCCGCCGCCACCGTGGCGATCGAGGAGCTGCGGGCGGCGCCGGGCCGCGCCTGCGCGGACCTCGTCTTCGGCGGCCTCGCCCCGACGCGGGTGCCCGTCGCGACCCGGGAGGACGGCACCCCCGCGCCCTCGAACCCCGCCGGCCTGTGCGGCTTCGCGATCCAGGTGGCGCCCGCCGGCGCGCGGCTCGGCTTCCGGCTCGACCCGGCGCTCTCGGCGCTCGCCATCGTCTCGAACGCCCAGCCCGGCCCCGCGGCCGGCGAGCTCGCGGGCGCGACCGTGATGTTCAGGGCGACCGCGCGCCTGCCGGCGAGCCACGTCATCGAGCTCGTCGACCACGGCGCCCAGCCCCCGGCCGCGCGCCGCATCGTCCACGATCTGGGCACCGGCCGCACCGCCGCGCCCGGCGCCAACCGCCTCGCGGGCGCGACGCCCTGAGGGGCGCCGCCGCGCCCGCAGGACCGGCAGGGAACGCCCTCCCGCCCGCGGCTCTGGAAACCGGAGCGGGCGCATGGCAGTTTCCCCCCGTCGTTCCGTCTCTCCCGTCGTTACGGGGTCTGGGGTTCGCGTGGTCGAAACCGTCATGTTCTTCGGGCTGGGCTTCCTTGCGGCCGCCCTGCTCGCCCTTCTCCTGATCCCCGCCATCAACGCCCGGGCCGAGCGCCTGGCGAAGCGGCGGGTCGAGGCCCTGTTCCCGCTCTCCATCGGCGAGCTCACCGCCGAGAAGGACGCGCTTCGCGCCGAGCTCGCCGTGAAGGAGCGCCGCCTGGAGCAGCGCATGGAGGAGGTGCTCTCCGGCAAGCATGCCGACATGGAGGAGCTCGGCCGTCGCGCCGTGCGCATCGCGGCGCTGGAGGGCGAGGTGCGGTTGCGCGACGAGCGCATCGCGGCGCTCGAGGCCGATCTCGCCGACACCCGCACGCGGCTCGCCGCGACCGAGGACGACCTGGCCGGGACCCGCGCGACGCTCGCGGGCGCCCGCGAGACCCTCGGGGCCCTGGAGGAGGCGCATCGGCGCACCCTCGACGAGCTGGCCTCCACCCGCGGCGAGCTCGACCGCACCTCCGTCACCCTGGCCGAGACCCGCACCGTCCTGGAGGCCACCGCCGAGCGCCTGGCCTTGCGCGAGAGCAACCTCGCGGATGTCAGCGCCCAGCTCGACGGGGCCCTGCAGGAGATCGACGCCAAGCGCATCACGATCTCCGACATCGAGACCCGGCTCGCCACCCAGACCGCGCGGGGCGACGAGTTCGAGCGCCTGCTCGCCGAGCGCCGCGCCGAGCTCTCGGCCGAGCGCCAGCGCCTGGCCGAGGTGGCCAGGAGCCTCGTGTCGGAGCAGGAGCGGGGGCTCGCCCTCGAGGGGCGCCTGCGCGCCGTGGAGGTGGAGCGCGACGGGCGCGTCGCGGAGGCCGTGGGGCTGAGCGCGCAGCTGGCGGACCTGCGGGCCGAGCGCGACGGCCTCACCCGCAGCCTCGCCGAGCGCATGCAGGCCATCGCCGGGCTCGAGCGCGAGCTCGCCGGCGCCCGCCCGGACGGCGCGGCGGACGCGATCCGCGCCGAGAACGCGGAGCTGCGCCGGCGCATCGACGAAGTCACCGACGC
>DASPJU010000411.1:0-9307 GCA_035628475.1 Salinarimonas sp.
CCTACGTCAAGGAGCGGTAGAATTCCAGGAACCCTGGATCGGGGGGCGGCGTTGTCGGCGGCTTTCCGCTCTCGAGCCCAGCGCCGGACGCCGAGCCCTCATGTTCCGAGATCCCGACCTGCTCGCCGGGCGCCCGCCCGCGCGTGCCGAGACCCGTCTGCCCTGGATCGGTGTCGCGCCCGGCGCGCCCTATTTCGTGGCCGAGACCGGCGAGCCGTGGACGCCCATCGGCCACAACGACGCGATCTCCTGGGTCACCCTCGACGGCCTCTTCCGCCGCCGTGACCTGCCTGCCGTCGAGGCCTACCTGGCGGGGCTCGCCGCCTCGGGCGTCACGGTGCTGCGGCTGATGCTCGAATACGCGCAGGTGCGCCACCGCTACGTGGAGCGCCCCATCGGACGCTTCGTGCCCGCCATGGTCCGGCTCTGGGACGACCTGTTCGCGATCTGCGAGCGGGTGGGCCTGCGCATCCTGCTGACCCCGGTCGACACGTTCTGGACCTGGCTGCACTGGCGCCACCATCCCTATAACCGGGCGAACGGCGGCCCCCTCGACGATCCCTCGCGCCTCCTCCTGTGCCGGGAGACCCGGGACGCCATCAAGGCGCGGCTCGCCTTCGCGGCCGAGCGCTGGGGCGGGTCGGGGGCGCTCTTCGCCTACGACCTGTGGAACGAGATCCACCCCGCCCAAGCAGGCGACAGCGCCGAGGTGTTCCCTGACTTCATCGCCGACCTCAGCCGCCACCTGCGCGCCGTGGAGATCCGCCTGCACGGCCGGGCCCATCCCCAGACCGTCTCGCTGTTCGGCCCCGAGCTGCGCTTGCGGCCCGACATGCCCCTGGCCGAGCCGATCTTCCGCCATCCGGATCTCGATTTCGCGACCATCCACGTCTACGAGCAGGGCACGATCGACGATCCCCGCGACACCGTCGCGCCGGCGCTCGGCATGGCCGGCATCGTGCGCGCGTGCATCGGCGAGACCCGCGACGGACGCCCCTTCCTCGACACGGAGCACGGGCCGATCCACAGCTTCAAGGACCGCAAGCTCACCCTGCCGGAAGCCTTCGACGACGAGTGCTTCCGGCACATGCAATGGGCGCATCTCGCGGCCGGGGGCGCGGGCGGGGGAATGCGCTGGCCCAACCGCCACCCGCATCGGCTGACGCCGGGGATGCACCGGGCCCAAGCCGCGCTCGCGGCCTTCCTGCCCCTGGTGGACTGGCTCCGCTTCCGCCGCCGCCCCGTCGAGCCCCTCGTCGGCGACGCGCCGCCAGGCCTCGCCGCGGTCGCCTGCGCCGACGAGGCTCAAGCCTTGGCGTGGCTGGTTCTCCGCGACACGATCGGTCCGGACGGGCGCCTGCGGGCCGACGCCGCCCCGGTCACGCCCCGCCTCGTCATCCCGGGCCCCGCGCCGGGCCGCTACCGCGTGACGGCCTTCGACACGGCGCGGGGCATGCCGCTTGGCGCGATCGAGGCCGTCGCGGACGGGCGGGGGCTCGCGGTGGACGGGCTGTCCGTCGCGACCGACCTGGCGCTGGCGGCGCGGCGGGTGGACGGATGATTCACCTCTCCCCGCGTGCGGGGAGAGGGCCGAAGCCTCCCTTGCCGGGGCTCAGGCGAGCGGAGCGCGGGTGAGGGGGCCTCGACGGTCGAGGCTCGTCCTGACGGACCCCCTCATCCTCGCTCGCCTTCGGCTTGCCGGCTCCGGCTGCCGTTCCGCAGCCGGAGCCCTCTCGCCGCCGGTGGGGAGCGGAGATGGGCGCGCGGTGCCTCGGCCCGCTTGACACCCGCGGCGGCCCCTCGCACACCGTCGCATGACCTCGATCGACGCCCTGTTCTCCGCCGCCCGCGCCGCGCAGACGCGCGCCCACACCCCCTATTCGCGGTTTCCCGTCGGCGCGGCGCTCCGCGACGAGGCGGGCCGGATCCACGCCGGCTGCAACGTCGAGAACGCCGCCTATCCCCAGGGTGCCTGCGCCGAGACCGGGGCGATCTCCGCCATGGTGCTGGCCGGCGGGCGGAGGATCGCCGAGATGCTCGTGGTGGGCGAGGGCGAGGCGCTCGTCACGCCCTGCGGCGGCTGCCGCCAGCGCATCCGCGAGTTCGCGAGCCCCGACACGCCGGTCCATGTCGCGGGCCCGGAGGGCGTGCGGCGCACGTTGCGCCTCGACGAGTTGTTGCCCTTCTCCTTCGGACCCGACAATTTGGGCGCAACGACCAGGGGGGCGGCATGACGACGAACCAACGGATCGAGGAGGCGGGGGCGTTCGTGCGGGCCCGCGGCTTCGACGGGCGCTTCGATTGCGCCATGGTGCTGGGCACCGGGCTCGGCAAGCTCGTGGACGACCTCACGGATGTGGTGAGCCTGCCCTACACGCAAATCCCGCATTTTCCCGAGAGCGGCGTCTCGGGTCATGCCGGCCAGCTCATCGCGGGCCGCATCGACCGTAAGCGGGTGCTCATCTTCCAGGGACGGGCGCACTATTACGAGACCGGCGACGCCGGCGCGATGCGGGTGCCCATCGGCCTCGTCGCGGCGCTCGGCATCCCGATCGTGATCCTCACCAACGCGGCGGGCTCGACGAAGCTCGACTTCCGCCCCTCGAGCCTCGTCTCGATCACGGACCACGTCAATTTCTCCGGCATGAGCCCCCTGTTCAAGGATCGCTCGGAGGGGCGGTTCGTCTCCATGACGAACGCCTATGACGAGCGCTTGCGCAAGAAGCTGAAGCTCGCCGCCATCGCGGCCGGCGTGACCTTGCACGAGGGCGTCTACATGTGGTTCGCGGGGCCGAGCTTCGAGACGCCCGCCGAGATCCGCATGGCCCGCACGCTCGGCGCCGATCTCGTCGGCATGTCGACGGTGCCCGAGGTGATCCTCGCCCGCTATCACGGCCTCAAGGTCTGCGCGATCTCGGTGGTCACCAACATGGCGGCCGGGATCGGCGGCGCCTCGCCCTCGCACGGGGAAACCAAGGACGTCGCGACGGGCGCCTCGGCGGGCCTGCGCCGGCTCATCCGTACCTTCGTCGGAGCCATCGATGACACCTCGGCCTGACCTCGCCCGCCGGGCGATCCGGCTCCTCGACCTGACCGACCTGTCCGACAGCCCGTCCGACCGCAGCACCGACGCCCTGTGCGCCCGCGCCCTGGGCCCGCACGGACCCGTGGCCGCCGTCTGCCTGTGGCCGCAATTCGTGAGCCGCGCACGCCGGGCGCTGGAGGGCTCGGGCGTGCGCATCGCCACGGTCGCCAACTTCCCCCGCGGCGACGAGGACGTGGAGCGGGTCGTGGACGCGGTCGAGGAGGCGCTCTCCGACGGCGCCGACGAGATCGACCTCGTCATGCCCTATCGCGCCTTCCTGGCGGGCGACGAGGCCACGGCCCGCACCATGATCGCGGGCGTGCGCGACGTGGTCGGCCGCAAGCGGCCTCTCAAGGTGATCCTCGAGACCGGGATGCTCGCGCAGCCCGCCGCCATCGAGGCGGCCGCCCGGCTCGCGGTGGCCGAGGGCGCCGATTTCCTCAAGACTTCCACGGGCAAGACGCCGGTCTCGGCGACGCCCGAGGCGGCCGAAATCCTGCTCGGCGTCATCCGCGGCGCGGGGCGGCCCGTCGGCTTCAAGGCCTCGGGCGGCATCCGGACCCTGGACGACGCGGCGGTCTATCTCGATCTCGCCGACCGGGCCATGGGCCCGGCCTGGGCCACGCCCCGCACCTTCCGCTTCGGCGCCAGCGGCCTCCTCGACGCGCTCGTGGCCGAGATCGAGGGCGGCACGGCCCCGGGAGGGGCGAGCTATTGACGGCGCTGCCCGCAGGAGGCGCTCCTGGGGCACGAGCCCGCTCGTCCCCCCTTTCCCCCCGTCCTGAGGTGCCCGCCAAAGGTCGGCCTCGAAGGGCGCTCCAGGGATCGCCATCGCTCATGGCGGCGTGGTTGCGTGCTTCGACGCCCCGCTCCGCAGGGCTCCTCAGCATGAGGGGCGCGGAGAGACGGGACCCATCTTCGCGCAGGCCTGCCGCTCCGCCCTCCATCCTTCGCTGCCCGGAGACCCGCCCATGACCCCCCTGCCGCAGGAGATCATCCGCGCCAAGCGCGACGGCGCGGCGCTGGACGCCGACACCATCGCGGCCTTCATCGAGGGGCTCACGGCAGGGCGCGTCTCCGAGGGCCAGGCGGCGGCCTTCGCGATGGCGGTGTTCTTCCGGGGCATGAGCCTCGAGGAGCGCGTGGCGCTGACCCAAGCCATGATGCGCTCAGGGGAAGTGCTCGCCTGGGACCTGCCCGGACCGGTGCTCGACAAGCATTCCACCGGGGGCGTCGGCGACGCGGTGAGCCTCGCGCTCGCGCCCGCGGTCGCAGCCTGCGGCGGCTATGTGCCGATGATCTCCGGGCGGGGCCTCGGCCACACGGGCGGGACGCTCGACAAGTTCGACTCGATTCCGGGCTACGCGACCCAGCCCGACATCGCCACCTTCCGCCGCGTGGTGCGCGAGGTGGGCTGCGCCATCATCGGCCAGACGGCCGATCTGGCGCCGGCCGACAAGCGCCTCTACGCCATCCGCGACGTCACCGCGACGGTGGAATCGATCGACCTCATCACGGCCTCGATCCTGTCGAAGAAGCTCGCGGCGGGGCTGGGCGGCCTCGTCATGGACGTGAAGGCGGGCTCGGGCGCCTTCATGGCGTCCACCGACGACGCGCGCGAGCTCGCCCGCAGCCTCGTCGCGGTGGCGAACGGGGCGGGCCTGCCGACCTCGGCGCTGCTCACCGACATGGACGAGCCGCTCGCCTCCGCGGCCGGCAACGCGGTCGAGATGGCCTACGCGGTCGCGTACCTCACGGGCGCCCGGCGCGAGCCGCGCTTCCACGCGGTCACGGTGGCGCTGGCGGGGGAGATGCTGGCGCTCGGCGGCCTCGCCCTCGACCCCGCCGACGGCGCGCGGCGCATCGAGGCGGCGGTCGAATCGGGGCGCGCCTGCGAGACCTTCCAGGCCATGGTGACGGCGCTCGGCGGCCCGAGCGATTTCGTGAGCGGCCTCGACCGCTACCTGCCCCGCGCGCCCGTCATCCGGCCGGTGACGGCCGAGGCCGAGGGGGTCGTGGAGGCGATCGCCACCCGGGACGTGGGCCTCGCGGTCGTGGCGCTGGGAGGCGGGCGCACGCGGCCCCAGGACCCCGTCGACCACGCGGTGGGATTGACCGATCTCGCACCGGTGGGCGAACGGATCGAGGCCGGCCGGCCGCTCGCGGTGGTGCATGCCCGGGACGAGGCGAGCGCGGAGGCCGCGGCGCGCGCCGTGCGGGCCGCCTACCGGATCGGCGACGCGGCGCCCGCCGCGCGTCCCCTGGTGCTGGAGCGCGTGGGGGCATGACCCTTCTCGTCGCCATCACGGGATGGGAGATCGATCCCTGGCTCGAGCGCTTCCGCCGGCTCATGCCGGACCGGCGCGTCGTGGGGCATCACGAGCCCTACGACCCGGCCGAGATCCGCTACGCCGCCGCCTGGAAGCATCCGCCGGGGCTCCTCGCGACCCTGCCCAACCTGCGCGCCATCTTCTCGCTGGGCGCGGGCGTCGACCACCTCATGGGCGACCCGGCCCTGCCGAACGTACCCATCGCGCGGGTGGTGGACGAGGATCTGACCGCGCGCATGAGCGAGTACGTGGTCCTGCACTGCCTCATGCACCTGCGCCAGCAGCGCCTCTACGACCGGCTCCAGGCGGAGCGCCGCTGGTGGGACGACCGCCGTCAGCCCGCCGCCCGCGACGTCCGGGTCGGCGTCATGGGGATGGGCGTGCTGGGCCAGGACGCGGCGCGAAAGCTCGCGACGATGGGCTTCGACGTGGCGGGCTGGAGCCGCTCGCCCAAGGCGGTGGAGGGAATCGAGACCTTCGCCGGAGCCGGGGAGCTCGACGCCTTCCTCGCCCGCACCGACATCCTGGTCTGCCTCCTGCCACTCACGGACGACACCCGCGGCATCCTGGACGCGGCGCTCATCCGCCGGCTCGCCCGGGACGGGCGCCTGGGCGGTCCCGTGCTGATCAATGCCGGGCGCGGCGGGCTCCAGGTCGAGGCCGACATCCTGGCCTGCCTGGAGGAGGGCTCCCTCAAGGCCGCGGCCCTCGACGTGTTCGAGCGCGAGCCCCTGCCGGCCGATTCGCCGCTCTGGGGCCATCCGGCCGTCACCGTCACCCCGCACAACGCCGCCATGAGCGCGCCCGACGCGGTCGGGGCGGGGGTGGCGGACGGCATCGCGCGCCTCGAGGCGGGGCTGCCCCCGCGCAACCGGGTGGACCGGGCGCGGGGTTATTAGAGGACAGGGCGGCGATGTGGCCCGCACGCGGGGCCCGGTCGCCTCGGTCGCGGGACAAGGCTGCCGCCGCCCCCGTTAACCCTGGTCCGAGGGGTGCCCCAGCGTCACCGCGTCGACCCGACGCAAGGCGGTTAAGGGACGTTACGACTTCGTTAACGAAACCCGGGTTCGTATAGAGGCCCTCAAGAGCAACAATCGCCGTGGGGGCAGAGCTATGAGACACATTCAGATCGGGGAGGGCTTGCGCCTCCGTTTTCCGGGCCAGGACGAGAGCTTCGACCTCGGCGTGGAGATCGGCATGCTCGCGGCCCTCATGGACCAGGGTCAGCGGGAGTTCTCCCGCTGGATCGCGACCGCCAACGTGGACCAGGCGCGCTCGCTCGCCGAGAGCCTGGGCTACCGCCTCGTGACGGGCACCGCCGACGCCACGTGGACGGAGGTGACGTTGCGCTCCGGCCGCGCCCGCCCGAGCCTGCGCCTGGTGCAATCGGCGGGGTAGGGGGTCGGGGCAGCCCTCTCCGATGGGGGAGGGGCCGGGGTGAGGGGGGCACGCCGGGCGGCTCGCTCCCACCGCGCCCATTCTGCCCTCCAACCTCGTCCTGAGGTGCCCTGCGGAGGCAGGGCCTCGAAGGGCGCTCCAGTGATCTTCGTCGCTCGTGGTCCGCGTGGCGCGTGCTTCGAGGCTCAGCTGCGCTGAGCACCTCGGCATGGGGAGGGATCCCTTGTCCAGCGTCGTGCCCCCTCTCCCCACGGGAGAGGGAAGGGCGCCCCTCGCCCGCGCGCGATCCCTCGTCTAACGTCGCGGCCATGAGCGCCCTCGTCGACCGCATCGCGACCGTCCCGGCCCCCTCCGACGCGAAGCGCGCCAGGGCGCGGCTCGCCGATCTCGTCGAGCGGGCCGAGCGCGCCGCGCCCGACCTCGTGCCCCTCCTGCGCGAGGGACCGCTGCGCGAGCTGATGCTCGGGATCGCGGGCCACTCGCCTTTCCTGTGGGGTTTGGCCCATCAGCGGCCGGCGCGCCTCCTGCGCATCGTGACGACGGCGCCCGAGGACCTCAACGCGGCCATCGTGGCGGAGCAGGGGGGGCGCCACCGCGCCGCCCGCGAGGGAGCCTCCCGCGAGGAGGGGATGCGGGCCCTGCGCCAGGCGCGCGCCGAGCACGCGCTGCTCGTGGCGCTCGCCGACATCGCAGGGGTGTGGGGCGTCGACATGGTCACCCAGGCCCTGTCCGACTTCGCCGACGCCTCCGTGCGCAGCGCGGTGGGCATCGCACTCCACGAGGCGGCGGCATCGGGGCGGATCGCGCCGCCGGACCCCGACGATCCGGGGCGCGGCAGCGGCCTCGTGGTGCTGGCCCTGGGAAAGCACGGCGCGGGCGAGCTCAATTATTCGAGCGACATCGACCTCATCGTGTTCTTCGATCCCGTGGCGGGCGCGCTGGCGCCGGGAGCGGAGGCGCCCACCGTCTATGCCCGGATCGCGCAAGCGGTGGCGCGGCTCCTCCAGGAGCGCACGCCGGACGGCTATGTCCACCGGGTCGACTACCGCCTGCGTCCCGACCCCGGCTCGACGGCGGTCGCGGTCTCCCTGCCCACCGCCTATTCCTATTACGAGTCCGTCGGCCAGAACTGGGAGCGGGCGGCGCTCATCAAGGCGCGCCCGGTCGCGGGGGACATCGGGCTCGGCGAGCGCTTCCTGAGCGATCTCGCCCCCTTCGTCTGGCGCAAATATTTCGACTTCGCGGCCATCGCCGACGTGCATGCCATGAAGCGGCAGATCCATGCGGTGCGCGGCCACGAGCGCATCGCGGTGGCGGGGCACGACATCAAGCTCGGGCGGGGCGGCATCCGGGAGATCGAGTTCTTCGTCCAGACCCAGCAGCTCGTCTTCGGCGGCCGGCGCCCGGCCCTGCGCGGCCGGCGCACCCTCGACATGCTGGGCGCGCTCCACGCCGAGGGCTGGGTGACGGCGCAGGCTCGGGACGAGCTGGCTCAGGCCTATCGCTTCCTGCGCGGGATCGAGCATCGGCTCCAGATGGTCGCCGACGAGCAGACCCAGCGCCTGCCCCACGACGCGGCGGCCCTCAAGGGCTTCGCGCGCTTTTGCGGCTACCCTACCGAGCGCGCCTTCGCGGGCGAGCTCACGCGATGGGCCAAGATCGTCCAGAAGCACTACGCCCTCCTGTTCGAGGAGGCCGGCGAGCTCGCCTCCGAGGCCGGCAACCTCGTCTTCACGGGCACGAGCGACGACCCCGACACGCTGGCCACCCTGCGCCGCCTCGGCTTCAAGGATCCCGAGCGCGTCGCCGAGACCGTGCGGGGCTGGCATTTCGGCCGGCGCGCCGCGGTGACGAGCCCGCGTGCCCGGGAGGTGCTCACCGAGCTCGTGCCGGGCCTGCTCACGGCGCTCGGCGGGACCATCGACCCCGACGGCGCGCTCGCCCATCTCGACGCCGCCTTCGCCCGCATGCCGGCGGCGGTCGAGCTAATGACGATCCTGCTCAACCACGAGCGCCTCCTCCTCCTCTTCGCCGACCTGCTCGGGACCGCGCCGCGGCTGGCCGAGGCCGTCGCGGTGAGCCCGCACGTGCTCGATGCCGTCATCGACCCCGCCTTCGTCGATCCGGTGGTCGAGGAGGAGCCCATGGAGGCGATGATCCGCGGACTGATCGGCCGGCCCGGCACCTTCGAGGAGTTCCTCGACCGGTCCCGTGACGCCGCGCGCCAGGCGCGCTTCGTCACGGGCGCGCGCATGCTCTCGGGAATCCTCACCCCGCAACGCGCCGGGCGGGCCTACGCGGCGGCCGCCCAGGCGATCGTGCGGGCCTCGCTGGACGCGGTCCGCGCCACCTTCGAGGCGGAGCACGGGACGGTGCCGGGCGGGCGGGTCGCGGTCCTGGGGCTCGGGCGGCTCGGCACCCGCGAGCTCACGGCGGGCTCGGATCTGGACCTCGTGGTGATCTACGACTTCGATCCCGAGGACCGGGTGTCCTC
>DASPJU010000412.1:0-9456 GCA_035628475.1 Salinarimonas sp.
ACCTCGGCGGCATCGAGGGCGCCGACCGCCTGTGCCAGACGCTCGCCGAGGCCGCGGGCTCCAAGGGCCGGGCCTGGCGCGCCTATCTCTCGACGCAAGGCGCGGGCGCCGTGAACGCCCGCGACCGGATCGGGGCCGGGCCGTGGCAGAACGCCAAGGGCGAGGTGATCGCCCGCGATCTCGCCCATCTGCACAACGGCAACAACCTCACCAAGCAGACGGCGCTCACGGAGACCGGCGAGATCGTCAAGGGACGCGGCGACCAGCCCAACGAGCACGACATCCTCACTGGCAGCCAGGCCGACGGCACGGCCTTCGCGGAAGGGGAGGACCGGACCTGCGGCAACTGGACCAAGTCCGGCGAGGGCGCCGCCATGGTCGGGCACCACGACCGGATCGGCCTCAACGACAATCCGCCCGCGAAGTCGTGGAACACCTCCCATCCCAGCCGCGGCTGCTCGCAGGACGCCCTGCGCGCGACCGGCGGCTCGGGCCGGATCTACTGCTTCGCGGCGAAGTGAGGACCGCGTCCCCCTCTCCCGAACGGGAGAGGGGGCCAGGGGTGAGGGAGCACGCCGGGAGGCTCGCGACGAACCTCCCGGTTTTGTCCCCGGGCTTGTCCTTCGACAGGCTCAGGACGGGGGCGGGGGTGGAGCGTCACCGCCGCGCGATCAGCGCCACCGGGCCGCCGCCGTCCGGGCCTTGGTGCTCGGCGCCGCCCGACACGAAGAGCTCGGCGTGGCCGACGACCCCCGCGAGCGCCCCGGCCACGAAGGCCCGGGCGTGGCGGGTGGAGCTGATGTCGGAATCGTCCAGCATGGTGTGGCGATGCCCGCGCAGCCGCCCGCTCGCGCCCGCCTCCGCCTTGGCGAGCAGCGCCACGAGGCGCCCGCGCTGGTCCGCCCCGAGCTGGCCCGGCGCCGCCAGGCCGAGCCGGGCGAGCGCCGCCCGCACCGGCTCCACGTCGATGCCGTCCGCCATCACGGCATGGTCCACCAGGAGCGGGCCCGACCAGAGCGGGCTCATGCCCAGCACCAGGATCTCGTGGTTGAGGAGCTCGACCCCGCCCGACGTGGAGGCCCGGCCCGACCGGAGCGACCAGTCGCGCCCGATCGCCTCGTCGGTCAGCCGCGCGCCCTCGATCTCTCCCAGCGCCAGGGCCACGCCGAGCGCGCTCGCCCCGCGCGACAGCCCCATCGACTTCAGCGTGTCCCGCGTCGCGACCCCGGCCCCCCGCGCGTCGGCCGCCGCGACGCGCTCCGCCGTGAGGAGAGGGCACTTGATCTGGACGAAATGGACCCCGTCGGTGTGGTCGAGCCCCGCATCCGCCATGGCGGCGCGCACGCCCTCGGCGACCAGGAGCGCCTGCGCCCGCCGCCCCAGATGCTCCGCGGGCAGGTCGGGGGTATGGGCGATCCCGATGGCGAGCGCCGGGGAGGGGCCCTCCACCCCGCCGGCCCGGCGCTCGAACACGATGAAATGCGGGCTCAGCGCCCCTTCCGTACCCCCCGACATCACGAGGCAGACCCGATCCACCGCCGCCGGCGGCAGGTGCCGGGCCAGCATGAGGCGCAGCGCCTGGACCGCGAAGGCGCGGGTGAAGTCGTTGACGCAGCCGTTGCCCTCCGTCTTGCCGAGGATCGCGACGATGCCGGCGGGATCTATGTGACCGTCGCGGATGGCGGCCTCGATGGCCGAGATGTCGTCGGGGGCTCCGGCGGGCAGGCGGTGGACGAGGGCGGTGGGCATGGGGGCTCCTGATGCTTCGCGGGAGCGGGCAATGCCCGTGCCAGGGGCTGCCGGACGGACAGGGGCGCCTGCTGGCGCGGGAAGGGGCAGGGGTGGCTAAGGATGAGGCACGACATCCCTCTCCCGCCGAGGAAAGGGGCCGGGGGTGAGGGAGCACGCCGGGCGGCGCGCGCCAGATCCGTTGCACCGCCTGTCGTTGCCGGGCTTGGTCCATGTGGCGGGTGGACCGGGTGGCGAGCCGACACCTGAGCCCGTCGAAGGGCAGGCCCTCCCACGACAAGCGGAGGCGTTGGTGTATGGCGCCCGGCGTGCCACCCTCACCCCCGACGCCCCTCCCACCTGGGAGAGGGGAGAAGGACCCCTCATGACGCCCCGCGCCCTCCGCTCCGTCGCCGTGTTCTGCGGCTCCAATACCGGCCATGGCGACGCCTATCGCGAGGGCGCGGCGGCCCTGGGGCGGGCCATCGCCCGGCGCGGGCTGACGCTTGTCTATGGGGGCACCCACAAGGGGCTCATGGGCGTGCTGGCGGATTCCTGCCTCGAGGCCGGCGGCGAGGCGCACGGGATCATCACGGAGCGCCTGCACGGGCGCGGGCACCTGCACGGGCGCCTCACCCGCCACGAGATCGCGGCCACCATGCGGGCCCGCAAGGAGCGCATGGCGGATCTCGCCGACGCGGTCGTGGCGCTCCCGGGCGGGATCGGCACGCTCGAGGAGTTCATGGAGGCCTGGACGCTCAACCAGCTCGGCGAGGCCGACAAGCCGGCGGGCCTGCTGGACGTGGAGGGCTTCTACCAGCCCTTCCTGGCCTTCATCGACTCCATGATCGCGCGCGGCTTCCTGCCGGCGGCGCACCGGCATTCCATCGTCGTGTCCCCCGACCCCGACGCGCTCCTCGACGGCCTGGCGGCCCTGCCGCCGATCACGACGCCGAAATGGATGGGCTGAGCGCCATCGGGGTCGCCCGCTCGGCGTCGAGCCGGCGCGCCAGCTCGTGGGCGAACTTCGCGGCCGCCACGGGCAGCGCCCGTCCGCGCAGCTGGCCGAGCACGAGGGGGCCGTGCGCCAAGTCGCGATCGTCCACCGGGCGGACCGCCAGGCCGGGATCGTCCCGGGGCGCCCCGATCTCGATCTGGAAGGTGATGGCCTCGCCGTCGCGCACGAAGTTGCGCAGCATCTCGAAGGAGTTCGATTCGAGCTCCACGGAGAGCCGCGCCGAGCCCGCCGCCAGCACGTCGTCGATGATCTGGCGCCCGCCATAGGCCCTGTCCGCCAGGGCCACGGGATAGGCTGCGCAGTCGCGCAGCCGCACGGTTTCGCGCGCCGCGAGGGGGTGGTCCGCCGCCATGATGGCCACCAGCCGCTGGCCCAGCGACATCAGGGGCTGGAACTCCGGCATCCGGGGCGGGCGGAACGCGATGGCGAGGTCCGCCTCGAAATCGACCAGCGCCTGGAGCGCCTGGCCGTGGTCGCGCACCATCACCTGGAAGCTCACCAGCGGATAGCGGCGCCGGAAGGCGGCGATCTCCCGGGGCAGGAAGGCGTGCACCAGCGCCTGGCTGCAGGCGACCCGCACATGGCCGCGCCGCAGGCCCGCCAGGTCCTCGATCTGCGACTGGACGCGCTCCAGATCCGCGGCCTGCGCCCGGATCCAGCGGATGACGGTCTCCCCAGCCGCCGTGAGCCGCACCCCCTGCGCCGAGCGCTCGAAGATCGCGGCGCCCAGGTCCTCCTCCACGTCCTGGATGCGCCGCTGCACCGCCGAGGGCGTCACGTTGAGCCGCTCCGCCGCGCGCCGGATCGACCCGGATCGGGCGACCTCGTCGACATAGCGCCAGATCCGCATGTGGCGCATCGCCATGGTGGAGCTCCCCCGTGTAGACCTTTCGGCAACGCCCTAGCACGAAATCGGCATTTCCGGTGAACGCCCCGGGCGCCCTAGCGTCGGGGCATCCCGCGCTTCGCCGACCGCGAAAGGACCCCGCCCATGCGCTTCACCCGCCGCGCCGCGCTCGCCGCTGGCCTCAGCCTCACCGCCCTCGGGCTCGCGGCGCCGGCCCTCGCCCAGGCTCAGCCCGCCCGGCTCAAGATGGTGCTGAACTGGAAGTACCAGGGCCCGCAGAGCGCGTTCTTCATCGCGCAGGACAAGGGCTACTTCAAGGATGAGGGGATCGACCTCACGATCGACCAGGGCGAGGGCTCGGCGGCCTCGATCGTCAAGGTGGCCCAGGGCTCCTACGATATCGGCTTCGGCGACATCAACGCGCTCGTCGACATCGTTTCCAAGCGCCCGGGCGAGGACACGCCGCTCGCCGTCTACGTGATGTTCAACGTGCCGCCCTTCGCCATCGCGACCCGCGCCGACGGGCCGATCAAGACGCCCAAGGACCTCGAGGGGAAGACCATCGGTGGGCCCGCCAACGACGCGGCCCTGAAGCTCTTCCCCGCCTTCGCCAAGATGGCGGGCATCGACGCCTCGAAGGTGACGATCACCAACATGCAGCCGAACCTGCGCGAGCAGATGCTCATGCGCGGCCAGGTCGACGCCGCCTTCGGCTTCGTCAACACCATCAGCTTCAGCGCCAAGTCGGCCGGCATGAACGTGGAGCGCGACTTTCGCTTCATCCAGTACGGCGACTACGGCCTGGACCTCTACTCCAATTCCATCGTGGTCTCCCGCAAGCTCGCCCGGGAGAACCCCAAGGCCGTGCAGGGCTTCCTGCGGGCGCTCAATCGCGGCGTGAAGGACATGCTGGCCGACCCGGCCGGCTCCACGGACTACGTGATGAAGCGCGAGCCGCTCCTCAACCGCGCCGTCGAGGTCGAGCGCACCATCGCGACCATCAAGATGGAGATGAGCCACCCCGAGGCCGCCAAGGTCGGCATCGGCGACGTGGACGACGAGCGGCTCAAGCGATCCATCGGCGTGGTCGTCGAGGCGAACGGCCTGCCGCGCGCCCCGGCCCCGGAGGAGTTCTACACCCGCGCCTTCCTGCCCCCGCTCGCCGAGCGCCCGACCTCCGTGTCGGCCAAGACGAACTAGGGGCGCGCGCCATGGACCTGAATCTGGACGGACGGGTCGCGGTGGTCACCGGGCCCGCCAAGGGGATGGGCGCGGCCGTGACGCTCGCCTTCGCCCGCGAGGGCTGCCGGCTCGCCCTGATGGGGCGGGACGTGGACGCCATCGAGCCCGTGGCCGAGACGGCGCGGGGGATGGGACGCGATGTGAGCGTGACGCGGTGCGACCTCACCGACACCGACGCCGTCGACGCGGCGATCGCCAGGGCGCGCGAGGTCTTCGGGCGCATCGACATCCTGGTCAACGTGGCGGGCGGCTCGGGGCCGATCGGCAAGACGGGCTGGGAGACCACGCGGGAGGAGTTCGACGAGATCGTCACCCTCAACATGGCGGGCTGCTTCAACACGATGCGGGCCGTGATCCCCGTGATGATCGAGCAGCGCTACGGCAAGATCGTCAATGTGGGCGGCACTTTCGGGATGCGGGGGCGCGCGGGCCGCATGGCCTATTCGGCCTCGAAATGGGGCCTGCGCGGCATCACCAAGTCCATGGCGCTGGAGGCCGGGCCCTACAACGTCAACGTCAATTGCGTGGCGCCCGGCATGGTCGACGGCCCGCGCTTCCGCGGCAAGGTGGTGCCCGAGATGGCGCGCCGGCTGGGCATCTCCGAGGAGGAGGCGGCGCGGCGCCACGCCGAGGACTATGCGCTCCGCCGCGTCTCCACCGACGAGGACGTGGCGATGGCCTGCCTCTTCCTCGCCTCCGACGCCTCGCGCCAGATCACGGGCGTCGACCTCCCGGTGGATGGGGGATGGGCGATGCTGTGACGACGATCTCCTCTCCCCGCAGCGCGGGGAGAGGGCTCCAGGCCCCCTTGCCGGGGCCTGGAGCGAGCGCGGCAGCGCGACGGTGAGGGGCCTGGACGGTCGAGTTCCACCCTCCAGACCCCCTCACCCTCGCTCACTCACGTTCGCTTGCTCCGGCTGCCGGTCCGCAGCCGGAGCCCTCTCCCCGCCCGCGGGGAGAGGAGAGGGAGCCGACCATGACCCAAGCCGACCTCGTCATCACGGGCGCCACCCTCGTCACCGACACGGCCTCCTTCCCGGCGGACGTGGCGATCAAGGACGGCGCGATCCTGGCCGTCACCGCGCCGGGCGCCTGCCCGCCGGCGCGCGAGACCCTCGACGCCACGGGGCTCCACCTCCTGCCCGGCGCCATCGACGTCCACGTGCATTTCCGGGAGCCCGGCTACACCCACAAGGAGGATTGGGAGACCGGCACGGCCGCCGCCGCCATGGGCGGGGTCACGACCGTGTTCGAGATGCCCAACACCCATCCGCCCACCGCGACCCCCGAGGCCCTGGCCGGGAAGCTCGCCGCCGCCGAGAAGGCGCATGTGGACTTCGGGATCTACGGCCTGCTCGCCGAGGACAATATCGACCAGCTGGAGGCGCTCATCGAGGGCGGGGTCGCGGCCTTCAAGTGCTTCATGGGCAACACCTTCGGCAACCTGCCGTCGCCCTCCACGGGAGCGATGCTGGAAGGATTCGAGATCATCGCCCGGCACGGCCTGCGCGTGTCGCTCCACGCCGAGACCGCGTCCATCATGGCCTGGCGCCAGAAGCGGCTGATGGAGGCCGGACGCGCCGACCCGCTCGCGCATCTCGCCTCGCGGCCCGCCGTGGTCGCCACGGAGGCCGTGGCGCGGGCCTGCATCCTCGCCGAGTGGACGGGCGCGCGCATCCACATCCTGCACATCTCGTCCGCCGACGAGTTGCGGCCCCTCGCCGAGGCCAAGACGCGGGGCGTCGACGTCACGGGCGAGACCTGCCCGCACTACCTCCTCTTCGACGAGCGCGCCTACACGGATCTGGGCTCGATCATCCGCGTGAACCCGCCCGTGCGCGAGCGTCACCACCAGGACGGCCTCTGGGCGGGGCTGAAGGCCGGCGTCATCGACATGATCGCCACGGATCACGCGCCCCACGATCCCGCCGAGAAGGTCCGCGAGGACATCTGGACCGCCGATTGCGGCTTCCCCGGCGTCGAGACCCAGATGCCCCTGATGCTCACGCAGGTGGCGGCGGGGCGCCTGTCCCTGCAGGACTATGTCCGCCTCTCGGCGGTCGCCCCGGCCAAGGCCTTCGGGCTCTATCCCCGCAAGGGCCTCGTCGCGCCCGGCGCCGACGCCGACATCGCCCTGGTGGACCTGGACCGGGAGGAGACCGTCACGGCGGCGGGCCTGCATTCGCGAGCCAAGATCACCCCCTTCGAGGGCATGCGCGTCCGAGGCGTGCCGGTCCACACGCTGGTGCGCGGCCGCTTCGTGATGCGCGACCGGACCCTGGTGCCGGACACCAAGGGCTGGGGCCGCTCCGTGCGGCGCATCCAGGCCATGCCGGCACCCGCGCCGCGCAACCTGGACCAGACGCTGGCGGCCGTGACCGGCCGTCCTGGCCTGGATCCTGCATCCCCAGGTCCCGTGACCTTCGGCCAGGCCGCCGAGTGAGGAGAAGCGACCCATGAAGCCTGTTCCTCCGTCGGAGATCATGATGGCGACGAGCGAGGCCGTGCCGCCGGGAACCCGCCGCTCGCTGATCGAGTTCGAGAACGTCACGCTCTCCTATGGCCGCGGCGACAAGGCGGTGGCGGCGCTCGCCGAGACCTCGTTCGAGATCGACGGGGGCGACTTCGTCGCGCTGGTGGGCCCCTCGGGCTGCGGCAAGTCGACGATCCTGAAGCTCGTCTCGGGGCTCATCCAGGCGTCGTCCGGCTATGTGTTCGTCTCAGGGAGAGAGGTCGGGGCCGAGAGCGTGCGCATCGGCATGGCCTTCCAGAACCCGACCCTGCTGCCCTGGCTCACCATCCGCCAGAACGTGATGCTGCCGCTCAAGATCGTGCAGCCCTTCCGGGCCGAGTGGCGGCGCAAGCGGAACGGCGAGTACCGCGAGCGGGCCGAGGCGCTGCTGGCCCAGGTGGGCCTCGCCGGGTTCGGCGACAAGTATCCCTGGCAGCTCTCGGGGGGCATGCAGCAGCGCGCGTCGCTCTGCCGGGCGCTCATCCACGATCCCACCCTCCTGCTCCTCGACGAGCCTTTCGGGGCGCTCGACCAGTTCACCCGCGAGGAGCTGTGGGCGACCATGCAGGACCTGTGGCTGGCGCGGAAGCCCACCGTGCTCCTCGTCACCCACGACCTGCGCGAGAGCGCGTTCCTGGCCAACCGCATCATCGTGATGAGCGCGCGGCCGGGCCGCATCCTGGTCGACGAGCCCGTGCCCTTCGCGCGCCCGCGCACCATCGAGATGACCTACGAGCCCGCCTTCGTGGCCCTCAACCAGCGCCTGCGGGGCCTCATCGTCGAGGCCCGGTCGGGAAGCGAGATCAAGATCGGAGCCGCCGCGTGATCCAGACCATCCGGGAGAGGGCGCCCTCGGCGGCGCTCATCGTGGGCTTCTTCGTCGCCTGGGAGCTGATCTGCCTCGTCTTCGGGGTGAGCGACATCCTCCTGCCGCGCCCGAGCCAGGTCGTCGCGACGCTCTGGACGCGCTGGCCCGCCCTGATGCCGCACGCGGCGCAGACGCTCTACACCACCATGGTCGGGTTCGGCCTCGGGGTCGTGATCGGCGTGACGCTGGGCGTCTTGATCGGCTCCTCGCGGCTCGCCTACGAGACCGCCTATCCGCTGCTGGTGGGCTTCTCCTCCATCCCGAAGGTCGCGGTGGTGCCGATCTTCGTGCTCTGGTTCGGCGCCGGCACCGTGCCCGCCATCCTCACCTCCATGGTGATCTGCATCTTCCCAGTGGTGGTGAACGTCGCCACCGGCATCGCGACGACGGAACCCGAGCTCGAGGACGTCCTGCGGACCATGAAGGCGTCCAAGTGGGACATCCTGTGGAACGTGGGCCTGCCTCGCGCCGCGCCCTATTTCTTCGCCTCGCTCAAGGTCGCCGTGACGCTGGCCTTCGTCGGCACCGTCATCGCCGAGACGGTCGCCTCGAACCGGGGCATCGGCAACATGATGATGGTGGCCTCCTCGTCCTTCAACGTGCCCCTCGTCTTCTCCGGCCTGTTCATCCTCGCGGGACTGGGGGTGATGCTCTACGTCATGTTCTCCTTCGTGGAGCGGCGCACCACGGGCTGGGCCACCCGCAAGACGGACTTCGCGGCGGGGTAGGAAACGCCGCTCCCCTCTCCCGAATGGGAGAGGGGCTGGGGGTGAGGGTGGCGCGCTCCGACCAGCGCGCACCACGCCTCCGCCTGTCGTCCCCGGGCTAGGCCTTCGGCAGGTTGAGGATGAAGCCGGAGCCCAGCCCCACGGTCCCGCTTGGAACGCCGGGTCAAGCCCGGCGATGACATGGGGGGAGGTCCAGCGAACCTCCCCGCTTGGCCACCCTCACCCTCCGCTCCTCTCCCATTCGGGAGAGGGGGGCTCGCGCGCGTTGACCCGCCTCCATCCCCCCTGTATCCGACGCGCCCCACCGCGACAGGAGACCCGGATGGCCTCGATCACGCAGCGCATCGCCGCCGAGCTCGGCGTCCGGCCGGAGCAGGTCGAGGCGGCGGTCGACCTCCTGGATGGGGGCGCCACGGTTCCGTTCATCGCCCGCTACCGCAAGGAGGCGACCGGCACCCTCGACGACGCGCAGCTGCGCACCCTGGAGGAGCGCCTGCGGTATCTCCGCGAGCT
>DASPJU010000413.1:0-13069 GCA_035628475.1 Salinarimonas sp.
CCGCGGGATCATGTGCGGCGGGATCTGGATGGAGACCGCTTGCGTGCAGTCGAGGCGGCCCAGCACGGCGCGCAGGTCGAGCTGGTAGTCGAGGCCGCGATGGGCCACGGTGGCGAAGACCTGGACGTCGACCTGGTCGAGGCGCTCGCGCACGATGCCGTCCACGTCGAGGGAGCGGCCCGTGGCCTCCGCGATCTGGAGGATCTGGCCGAGCTCGCTGAGGCTGAGCAGCCGCACGTCGGGCAGGCGCGACAGGTTCTCCTCGATGAGGTTGTTGAACATCACCCGGTCGTCGCCCGCGATGGCGCTGGTGCGCTCGTCGAGGCCGCGGGAATAGACCCGCACGGCGCCGCCCGAGGGCAGGCGGCAGCCGTCGCCCACGCGCCGCCACAGCTCGCGCACCCCCGATCCGATCGGGTCGAGGGCCTCGTACCAGGATCCCACCTGGGCCAGGGCGGGAGCGGCGGCGGGGGCCATGAGGGCCGCCGCGAGGGCCGTCCGGAGCAATGTGGCGCGCATCATGATGACCAATGTCTTGCAATCGGGGCGACCGCCGCGGGGCGGTCGCCGGCTGGCATCCTAGGGCATGTCGCGCGGACGCGGCGTCCGATTTTCCGCGACGTGCCACGGGACCCCGTCCGGCGCTCACGGACGCGCCGGACGGGGTCCCGGGGCGCGTCAGAGCACCTCGGCCGAGGCGACCTGGCCGCTGGTGTCGCGCACCAGGCGGTACTCCTTGGTGGTGGTCGTGGTCTCGCCCGAGGGCTTGCGGGCGGTCGCGCGCACGACGCGGATCTCGTTGCCCCCGCGCTTGTAGGTGCGCACCGGGCGGCTGACGATGCGGGTGCCGTCGTTGTCGACCTTCACGACCTCGGCGTTGCGGATCGCGGCCTCCATGTTGGCCTGGTCGATCGCGGCGCCGATCGCGGCGCCGGCGACGCCGCCGATGAGCGCGCCCACCGCCGCGCCGCGGGCGTCGCCCGTGATCGCGGCGCCGAGCAGGCCGCCGGCCAGGATGCCGGTGCCCGCCGCCGCCGGCACCGCCGAGGGCTGGCCGGTGGAGGTGGTGCAGGCCGCCAGGCCCGCGGCCGTCGCGAGAACCAGGGCGCCCGTCCGCATCGTCTTCATCATGTGCATGTCTTCCCCGCTTGTCCGGCCCTTGGTGCGTGGCGGCCCGCCTTCAGGCGACGGGGGGCAGGGCCGTTCTGCCGCCTCCGGGCCACGTCCGGGCCACCGTTACGCCCCGATCGCTAAAGGAACCCTGGCCTTCAAGGTGTGCGATTTCTCACAAACGTGACGCTTCCGGGGCTCGAGAGGTCGGCGCGGGCGGGAATCCCGAGGAGACCCAGGGCCCCCTGCAGGTCCGCCGCGACCCGGTCAGGGGCGGCGCGGGTCTCGTAGAAGACCGCCGCGCCCCCGTCCGGCAGGGCGATCCGGCGATGGCGCTCGTGGCAGCGCAGCGCTCCCAGCAGGGGTTCCAGGCGGTCGACCTCCGCGGCCTCGAAGCCCTTGAGCTCGATGAGCAGCGCCGTGGGCGCGCCGCACTCGGCCGAGGCGACCGGCGGAGGCGGGGGCGCCGGGGCCACCAGGGCCTCGAGGCGGGTCGAGAGCACGTCGGCGAGCTCGCGCACGATCGGGCGGGCGCTGTCGCCGAGGCGATCGAGGAGGCAATCGGGATCGCAGCTCCCGGGGACCGCGGGCAGGCGCTGGCCCTCGCCGGCCGAGAAGGCCGCGAGCACGCGCCCGTCGCGCACGCCCAGCATGCGGCCGGCGACGCGCATCTGCGGCTGGGCGAGGCCCGTGACGGAGTTGCGCCGGGCCGTGGCGTGGATGTTGAAGATCATCACCACGTCGAGGGGCGGCTGGCCGACCGCCCGGGCGATGTCGACGACCGCCGCGTCCGAGCGGCGCCCGCCGGCGGGGTCGACGAAGGAGGCGGTCACCGCCGTCTCGTCGTAGAGCCGGAATCGGCGCTCGCTGAGCGCCTCGTTGAGCTGCGCCACGATCCGGGCATAGAGCCGGTGGCCGCGGGGCACGCTGGTCGGGTCGCCGTCGCTGCCGAGCGCCAGGACGTTGACCCGGATCGGCTGCGCCGCCGCTGGAGCGAGGCTCAGCGTCAGCACGGCGAGGGCGAGGAGGAGGAGGCGCACGGCGCTCAGCGCCCCGCCCGCAGGGGAATGCAGCCCACGATCGGCCCGCCCGGCTGGAAGTCGTCGAGGTCGTGGGTGGGCTGCACGCAGCCCTCCGGCGCCGGCCGCACGGCGAGCGCCCGCAGGCCCGCCTCGAAGGCGCTCGGATCGCCGACCGCGTCGAGGACCGCCACCGTCCGGTCGTCGGGGCCGCGCAGGTAGCGGCCCGCCGGCTGGGGCGCGCCGGCGCGGGTCACCAGCGCGATCTCGACCCGGCGGTGGATGCCGGAGCGGGGCGGATAGCCCTCCAGCCGGCGGGACGAGCCCCAGCCCGCGATCACGAGGCGGCGGGGATCGATGCCGAAGGCGTCCACGAGATAGTCGCGCACGGCCCTGGCGCGGGCGTAGGAGAGCTCGATGTTGCGCGCCTCGTGGGTGCCGGCATCCGCGTGGCCCGCCACGAGGAAGCGCTCGCCCGCGAGCTCGGGGGCCTTGAGCGCCTCCCCCAGGGCGCGCAGCTGGCCCCGCGATTCGGGCGTGAGCGCCCCGCCGTCGCGGGTGAAGAAGACGGGAAAGCTCAGCGCCCGCAGGTAGTCGACCTGGTAGCGCGTGGCGAACCGGTCGACCGTCACCTCGACCTCGCGCAGGGCTCCGGCCATGGCCCGCCCGTGGGGGGCGGCCCCGGCGCGAAGCGCCGCGTCGGGGCGAAGCAGGTCGACGATCTCGGCGGTGGCCGGATCGACCCCCGCGCGGGCCCCCACGGCGGGCTCCGCCAGGAGGAGGGCCGCCGCGAGGAGGAGGGAGAGGCGGGCGCCGCGCCGCCGGGGCTGGAGGGGGCTCACGGGGCGCTCAGCGGGTCACGGTCTTGCGGATGTCGACGGCGGCGCTGCCGTCGCCCATGGTGATGGCGCCGCGAACTCCCATGAAGTCGAGCATCTGGCGCAGGTTGCGCATGAGGCGGGCGGGGTCGGAGCGGGTCTCGTACCAGTAATCCGCGACCGAGCCCCCCACCCGGGTCGGGCGGTGGCTCTCGTAGCAGGCGAAGCGCACGAGGAGCTCCTCGACCTGGCTCACCTCCTCGGGCTGGAAGTCGCGCAGGCGGATCTGGTAGGCGGTGGGCAGGACCGGCGGGCAGACCTCCGCCGCCACGGCGAGCGCGCCGCCCACCGCCGGGGCGCCGGCCACGAGGGCGGGGGGCGCCGCGGGCGGCAGGCCGATGAAGGCGGTGAGCCGGTCGACGACGCCGGAGGCCACGTCCGCCGCGATGAGGTCGGCCTCCGCGCCCACGCGCTCGAGCAGGCATTCCCGGTCGCAGTTCACGGGCAGCGGCGGCAGCTGGTAGCCCCCCGCCTCGAAGGCGGTGACGAACTGGCCCGAGCGCGTGTTGAGCACCCGCGCCTCGACCCGGATCTCGGGGCGGGAGATCGCCCCCGAGGGGCTTTTGCGGGAGGAGGCGTAGATCCGGTAGACCACCGCGGCGTCGATGGGCACCCGCACCGCGCGAGCCACCTCGATGAGCTCCCCTTCCGAGCGGCGCACCCGGTTGGTCGGGGCGACGTCGAGGCCCGACGCGGTCTCGTCGTAGACCTGGTAGCCCTTGAGGTTGAGGGTCTCCATCATCCGGGCCTGGACCCGGTTGAAGATGCGGTTGAACCGCGGGACCGCGTCGGTGTCGGAATCGTCCGACATCACGAGGACGTTGACGCGCTTGACCGGGGTCTGGGCCAGGGCCGCGGGGGCGGCGAGGCTGAGGGCGAGGGCGGCGAGCGCGAGGGTGCGGAGCGGGCGCATCGGGTGATCCTGGATGAGGCTTCGGGTCAGCGGGCGGCGACGGAGGCCACGAGGGCCACCTCGACGCGGCGGTTGACGCCCGCGGCGGGGTCGCCGGGCGCCTTGAGGAGGGTCGGGCCGTAGCCGTGGACGAGGAGGCGGTCGGCCGGGATGCCGTGCACCGCCACGAGGAAGTCGCGCACGGCGAGCGCGCGGCGCATCGAGAGGTCCAGGTTGTGCTCGAAATCGCCCCGGGCATCCGTGTGGCCGGCCACCAGGAAGCGGTAGGGGGCGAGCTCGGGGGAGGCCAGGGCCGTGCCCAGCGCCGCGAGCTGGCCCGCCGCGACCTCGGTGATCTCGGCGCTGTCGGTGGCGAAGCGGACCGCGAAGTCGCGGGTGCGGCTCGCGTCGACCACGACGCGCAGCCGCGCGCCGCGCTCCACCACGATCACCTCCCGCGGCCGCTCGACCCGGTAGGCGGGAGCGGCGCGGGGCATGGGCGCGCCCACGGAGGGGCCCATGGGGGCGGCGAGCGGGGGGCTGACGGGCGCGAGCGAGCGGATGATGGAGGTGGCCTCCCGGTCGGTCTGGGCAAGCGCGGGCTGGAGCGGGCCGAGCGCGCTCACGGCGAGGAGCGCGAGGGCGGTGATGCGGGTCATGCGGTCGGGTTCCCCGGGACGCCCGCCGGCCTTGGAGCCGTGCGGGCCAAACGCCACGGTTCTGGCCGTTCGGGCGCCCTCCCGGAGGTGCGCCAGCGCACGCCGTCGCCGGCGCGCGGGGCCGGAGGGGGGAGGAACCTCCCCTGTCGTCCCCGGCCGGAGCCGCGCGGCGGCGGAGGGGAAGAGGATCCACCGCTACAATGATGGGCCGCAGGCGCGCCTCTTGGCCCGCGAAGGGCCCCTCGGCAGGGCCTAACGTGGCGCTTCGCGCCAGCATCGCTTGCGCTGGATCCCCTTCCCCTCCACCAGCCTTCGGCTGGTTTCGGCCGGGGATGACAGCGTGGTTCCCCGCTCCAGCCGCCTCCCTCAGCCGCGTGCGTCCTCCAGCACCATGGCGGCGCCCTTCTCGGCGATCATGATGGTGGGAGAATTGGTGTTGCCCGACGTGATGCGGGGCATCACGGAGGCGTCGATCACCCGCAGGGCCCGGATGCCGCGCACCCGCAACCGCCCGTCCACCACCGCCAGGGGATCGCCCTCCACCCCCATCCGGGCGGTGCCGACGGGATGGAAGATGGTGGTGCCGATGTCGCCCGCGGCCCGCACCAGCTCCTCCTCGCTCGCGAGATCCGCGCCGGGCTTGTGCTCCTGGGGCCGGAAGCGGGCGAGCGGCTCCTGGGCCACGATGCGGCGGGCGACGCGGATGGACTGCGCGGCCACCCGCCGGTCCTCCTCGGTCGAGAGGTAGTTGGGCTGGATGCGCGGCGGGGCCAGCGGGTCGGGGCTCGCGGCGTGGATGGAGCCGCGGCTCGTGGGCCGCAGGTTGCACACGCTCGCCGTGAAGGCCGGGAAGGGATGGAGCGCCTCGCCGAAGCGGTCGAGGGAGAGGGGCTGGAAGTGGAATTGCAGATTGGGGGTCGCGTAGTCCGGCGAGGAGCGCGTGAAGGCGCCCAGCTGCGAGGGCGCCATGGTGAGCGGGCCCCGCCGGAACAGGGCGTATTCGACGCCCATCCAGGCCCGCTTCCAGAGCTTGGCGTAATCCTCGTTGAGGGTGCGCACGCCCTCGACCCGGTAGATGGGGCGGATCTGGAGATGGTCCTGGAGGTTCTCGCCCACGCCCGGCAGGGCCTGGACCAGGGGGAGGCCGAGCTCCCGCAGCCGCTCCGGATCGCCGATGCCGGAGAGCTCCAGCAGATGAGGCGAGTTCACGGCGCCGGCCGCGAGGATCACCTCGCCCTGCGCCCGCACCCGGATCGTCTCCCCGCCGCGCCGCAGCGCCACGCCGACGGCGCGCCCGTCCTCCACCAGCACCCGCTCGACCTGGACCCCCGTCTCAAGGCGAAGATTCGGACGCGACAGCGCCGGCCTGAGGAAGCCCCGCGCCGCGCTCCAGCGCCGGCCCCGGCGCTGGTTGACGTGGAAATAGGCCGAGCCCTCGTTGTCGCCGGCATTGAAGTCCTCGACCCGGCGGATGCCCGCCGCATGGCAGGCGTCCCGGATGGCGTCGAGCAGGTCCCAGCGCATGCGCGGATGCTCGACCCGCCACTCGCCCCCCGAGCGGTGGTGCTCGCCCGGCGGCGCCATGTGGTCCTGGTGCTTGAGGAAGTGGGGCAGGACGTCGTCCCAGCCCCAGCCCGCGAGCCCCAGCTGGCGCCAGCCGTCATAGTCCGCCGCCTGGCCGCGCATGTAGATCATGGCGTTGATGGCGGACGAGCCGCCGATCACCCGGCCGCGGGGATAGGCGAGCGCGCGCCCGTTGAGGCCGGGCACGGCCTCCGTCTTGAACATCCAGTCGGCTCGGGGATTGCCGATGGCGAACAGGTAGCCCACGGGGATGTGGAACCAGATCCAGCCGTCGCGCCCGCCCGCCTCCAGGAGGAGCACGCGGTTCCTCGGGTCGGCCGACAGGCGGTTGGCCAGCACGCAGCCCGCCGACCCCGCGCCGACGATCACGTAGTCGTAGGTTCCCCAGTCCTCCATGCGGCGCGCGCTCCCGGTGTTTGCGGGACGCTAGCGCAGGGCGGCGCGGGGCGCGAGGGGCGAGGGCGTGCGGGATCTCCCCTCTCCCATGGGGAGAGGAGCCGGGGGCGAGGGGGTACGACGCCGAACCAGCAGCCTCCCCTCATGCCGAGGCGCTGCGCGCAGCGGAGCCTCGACGCACGCGCCACCTCCGCTAGGGGCGGCGCAGCGATCTGGAGCGCCCTTCGAGGCTCGCTCCGCTCGCACCTCGGGACGAGGGCGGAAGGTGGGTGTGCGGGAGTGGCGCGAACCTCCCGGCCGCGTCACCCCTCACCCGGCCCCTCCCCCATGGGGAGAGAGCGGCCCCTCAATGCAGCGTGCGGGGCATGCAGCCCGCGAGCTCCTGGATCATTTCGCGCAGGCCGTCGAGATGGGGGTTGATGCCCAAGGCCACCTGGAAGGCGGCGCGAGCCTCGCGCATGCGGTCGTGGCGCAGGCAGATCTGGGCGAAGCCCGCCACGGCGCCGAAATGGCGCGGCTCGAGGGACAGCGTGCGCTCGATGAAGGCGAGCGCCTCCTCGTCGTTCCTCTCGAGGAAGGCGAGCGTCGCGCGCTTGTTCCAGGCCTCGGCCCAGTCCGGGAAGGCGTCGGTGAGGCCCTCCAGCAGGGGCTTGGCGAGGTCGAGGGCGCCCGCCGCCATGGCCTCCACGGCCGCCACCATGGTGCCCTCGGCGTCCGCGTCGGGGTGCGAGATCCAGACCGACCAGATCAGGTCCTCGATGTCCTCGGGCGATTGCGAGGGCACGCCCTTGGCGAGCTCGCGAAACAGCGCCTCGAGGCGCCGCGGCGCGCCCAGCGCCGGCATGCGCTGGGGCAGGCTGAGCACGACGCCGAGAACGCCGTCGATGCAGGTTTCCGGGGGACATGGTCTGCGCTTGGACGCTTTCACGGCAGGACCCTCTCGCACGCGACACGCGGCGCGGGCGGGTCTCGCGAGACCCGCCGGCCTCAGGTCACAAACGCCGCCCCCGCCAGGGTGGTTTCGGCGCCGGGCCAACAACCTTGGCAGAAAGTGAACGGCCCCCGCGGCCGCGGCTCCTGGAGCGGGCGTCGAGGAGTCCGGCGGGCCGGGCGGGCCCGTCCGGCAACCATGCCGCGCGCCGGCGCCCGGGGGAGGGTCCACAGCGGCGAAAAAACCTTTAAGGTCGCGGCGTCGTCGTCGAGCCCGGAGCTCCCATGGAGCGCGATCCCATCCGCTTCGTCCGCCGCAAGGCCGCCTGGCCCCATGTCGGCGCGATCGCCCTCGGCCTGGCCGCCCTGCCCCTGCTGTGGATCGCCCTCGACCTGGTGCGGGTCCTCGTGGACGAGGTGCTGGCCCGCCCGGGCCAGGGCGGGACCGTCGTGCTGGGGCGGATCGCCCTCCCGCCGATCGAGCGGGCCGACTGGCCGGGCCTCGTTCTCGTGGAGGGCCTGAGCCTCGCGCGGGGCGACCTCGCCTATGCGGCGCCCGGCGGCCTTCTCGCGGTGGGGCTCCTCCTGGCGGGGATCGGGCTCGGGGTCGCGCGCCTGCGCGCCGCGATCGGCGCCCGCGCCGTGGCGTCGCTGCGCCGCACGATCGTGGACGCGGTCCTGACCTCCCGTCCCGCGGCGCGGGACGAGGCGCGCGATCTGGCGGATCTCGCCGGCGAGGGGCTCGCGCGGGAGAGCGGCTTTCTCGGGGGCGCGCTGCTCGCGCCGGCGCTGGGCGGCGCGGCCATCGCCCTGTGCCTTCTCTACGGCCTCGTGGCCGACTGGCACCTGGCGGGGGCCATGGCGCTCGCGCTCGCGGCCGTGGCGCTCGCCGCGCCCGCCCGGGTCGCCGCCGCGCGCCGGGCGGGCGAGACACGCCTGGACGAGGGCGCGGCGACCCGCCGGGCGCTCATCGATCTCGCCCGCCGGCTCCCCGCGATCCGCGCGCACGGCACGGCGGCCTTCGAGCGCGGGCGCCTGGTGGGCGAGCTCCGGGCCCGGCGCCACCCCGTGACCCGGGCCGAGGCGGCGCTCGGCGCCACGAACGCCGCCGCGACCCTGATCGTCGCCCTCGCCCCGGGAATCGTCCTCGCGGCGGCGGCCTGGCTCGCCACCGCGGCCGGCGCGCCGGGGCTCGGCACCGTCGCGGCCTGCCTGGCGGCGCTCGCGGTGGCGTTGCGGGCCATGGGGGCGCTCCTGCGCTGGCGCCGCGCGCTGGGGCAGGCCGTGCCCCTCTTCGACGAGGTCGCCCGCCGGCTCGGGGCCCTGCAGGCGCGCGGGCGCATCCCGGGCACCGCCGCCCTGCCGGCCGCGGGCGCGCTCCAGGCGCGGGGCGTCATGGCCTACGACCCCGCGAGCGGCACCCGCCTGTCCGACGCCGACCTTCTGCTGGGCTTCCCCGCCCATGTGGCCCTGGTGGGCGAGGCGGGCTCGGGAGCCCGCGTCTTCGCGGCGCTGGTGGGCGGCGCGCTCGACCCATCCTCGGGCACCATCGCCTTCGGCGGGGTCAACCTCGCCGAGGTCGATCCCGCGGCCCGGGCGGCGCGCATCGCCTATGCGGGAGGCGACACCGTCCTGGTGGGCGGCACCCTGCGGCAGAACCTCCTCTACGGCGCGACGGAGGGGCCCGACCTCGACCGGCGCCTCGTCGACGCCGTGACGGCGGTCGGCCTCGACCGCTTCGTCCATGCCCGGGGCCTGGCCGGAACCGTCGACCCCGCCCGCGAGCCCAAGCTCGCCGCCGCCATCGTGGAGGCGCGGCGCAAGGCGCGGGCCGCGCTCGCGGCCGAGAGCTGCGAGGTGCTGGTCGATCCCTTCGACCCCGCCGCCTACAACAACCACGCCACCATCGCCGAGAACATCCTGTTCGGCGTGCCGCTCGGCGACACGTTCCGGGACGACCACCTCGCCTCGCACCCCTTCATGCGGGCGCTCCTCGAGGCCGAGGAGCTGACCAAGCCGCTGGCCGAGATGGGGCTCGCCATCGCCCGCTCCATGGTGGAGATCTTCGCCGACCTGCCCGACGGCCACCCGCTCTTCGAGCGCTTCGGCTTCTTCCCGGCCTCGCAGCGCGCCTATGTCGAGGACATCGTGGCGCGCCGGGGCGTGCGCCAGCGCGGCGCCGACCAGACCCGCGACCGGGAGAGCCTCATCGGGCTCACCCTGCGCTACAACGAGAGCCGCCACCGCCTGGGCCTGCTCGAGGAGCCCATGAAGGAGCGCCTCCTGCGGGCGCGGACCGCCTTCGCGCAGCTCCTGCCCACCAGCCTCCAGCCGGCGATCGAGTTCTACCATCCGGACCGGGTCTGCGCCGCCGCGAGCCTGCAGGACAACCTGCTCTTCGGCCGGCTCGCCCAGGACCGGGCTGGCGCCGAGCGCGAGGTCATGCGGGTCGTGCGCCGGGTGCTCGCGGACCGCGGCCTCGACGCGGACGTGGTACGCATCGGCCTCGACACCCGGGTCGACACGCGGGGCGACGGGCTCCTGCCGAGCGAGATCGCCGCCATCGACCTCGCCCGCTGCCTCGTGCGCCGGCCCGACATGCTCGTGGTGGAGCGGGCGCTCGACGGCCTGGCGCCCGCGGGCGCGGCCGCGCTCGTCGCGCGGCTGCGGCGGGCCATGGTGGGGCGCGGCCTTCTCGTGGTGACGCCCGAGCTCCCCGCCGCCATGGACGAGCCCCCCTTCGACGCGGTCGTGCGCTTCGAGCGCGGCGCGGTGGCCGGGGTGGACACCCGCCGCCGCGAGGCCGCGGCGGCTTGAGTCGTGCGTCCGCGCACTTCCCCGCGCGCAGGAAACGGTCAATCTGATCCGATGCTGTCTCGTGTACCGTCCCGGCCGGATGGTCTCCTCGTCAGGTTCTGGGGGGTCCGCGGCTCCATCAACGCCTCGGGTCCCGCCTTCGCGGAGTTCGGGCACCATACCGCCTGCGTGGAGATCCGCTGCGGCGACCGGCTCTTCGTCGTCGACGCGGGCTCGGGGCTGGGCGCGCTGGGCGGGGCGCTGGACGAGGAGGCGCCCGAGGAGATCGACATCCTCCTCTCGCACCTGCATCTCGACCACGTCATCGGCCTGCCCTTCTTCCGGCCCCTGCACCTGCAGCGGCGGGTGCGCATCCATGCCGGCAATCTCGGCGGCGAGACCCCTCGCGCCGCCCTCGACCGGCTGTTCTCCCCGCCGCTCTTCCCCATCGGCCTCCAGGGGATCGACCCCGCCGTGAGCTTCCACGGCTTCAAGGCCGGCGAGACCCTGCGCTTTCCCGACGGCACCCGGGTCGAGACCTGCATGCTCGACCATCCCTCGGGATCGACGGGCTTCCGCTTCGACCATGGCGGGCGCTCGGTCTGCTACGTGAGCGACCTGGAGCACGGCGAGGACTGGCCGGCGCCCGACCTGGTGCGCTTCGTGCGCGGCGCCGACCTCGTGATCTACGACGCCATGTTCTCGGAGGCGCAATATCCCTCCTGCCGGGGCTGGGGCCATTCCACCTGGCAGGCGGGCGCGGCCCTGTGCCGGGCGGCGGACGTGGGCGCCATGGCGATCTTCCACCTCCACCCGACCCACGACGACGCGACGCTTCGCGCCGTCGAGGCCGAGGTGAAGGCCGCGATGCCCACCTCCTTCGTGGCCCGCGAGGGCGCCTGCCTCGTCTACGCGCCCGTGGTGTGAGGCCGGCCGCCGGCGAGGGGCGCCGGTTGCGGCGCGCGGCCCGATCGCTTAAGTCCCCGTCCTGCCCCCCGGATGCGGGATCCGATGACCCCACTCGTCCTCCCCCTCGCGGGCCTCGGCGCGGCGCTCGCCTCGGCGGCCCTGATCCTGGCCCTGCATCCGCTGCTGGTGCGCTACGCGCTGGCGCGCCCCAATGCCCGCTCCAGCCACAAGACCCCGACGCCCCAGGGCGGCGGCATCGCCGTGATCGCGGCCGCGCTCGGCGCCGCGGCCTTGGCCCTGGGCGCGGTGCCCGGCTTCGGCCCCGCCTTCGCGGCGCTCGCCGCGGCGACCGTGGGGCTGGCGCTGGTGGGCGCCGTCGACGACATCCGGCCGCTTCCCGCCCTGCCGCGCCTCCTGCTGCAGGTCGCGGCGGTGGCGGCGGTGCTGACCCTGGTGGGCGGCGAGGGCCGGCTCCTGCCGGACGCGGTGCCTCTGTGGCTCGAGCGCGCCCTGGCGGTCCTGGCGGGGGTGTGGTTCGTCAACCTCGTGAACTTCATGGACGGGCTCGACTGGATCACCGTGGCCGGGATGGTGCCGGTCTGCCTTGCCGCGGTCGCGATCGCGCTCGTGGTGGGCAAGCCCGCCGCCGCCCTGATGGGTGCGGCGCTGGCGGGCGCGCTGCTGGGCTTCGCGCCCTTCAACAAGCCCGTGGCGCGGCTGTTCCTCGGCGATGTCGGCTCGCTGCCGATCGGGCTGCTCGTCGCCTGGCTCCTGTGGGAGATCGCGACCGCGGGGGCGCTCGCCGCCGCGCTGCTGCTGCCGCTCTACCATCTGGCCGACGCCACCCTCACGCTCGGGCGGCGGCTGGCCCGCGGCGAGCGGGTCTGGGAGGCGCACCGCTCGCATTTCTACCAGCGCGCCACGACCCACGGCTTCTCGGTCCCCGCCGTGGTGGGGCACGTCCTCGTCCTCAATCTCGGGCTCGCCGCGCTGGCGCTGGCGACGCTCGCCTGGACCGGATGGGCCGCGCAGGTCGCGGCGCTCGCGCTGGGCGCCGCGGGGGTGGGGCTCGTCCTGGCGCGTTTCGCGCGCCCGCTCCCGGAGGTTCGGCGATGTCCCGCCCGCTGATCGCGCTCACCGGCGCCACCGGTTTCGTCGGCCGCCACCTCGTGCGCGATCTGACGCGCCGGGGCTACCGGATCCGCGCGCTGCTGCGCCGTCCCTCCGAGGTGCCGCCCGAGACCCAGAGCGCGGTGGTGGGCGACCTCGCCAAGCCACGGCACATGGCCGAGGCCCTGCGCGAGGTCGACATGGTGATCCATTCGGCGGGCCTGGCGCACGCCATGTCGGGGGCGCCGGAGGACGACTACCGCGCCGCCAACATCGACGCGACCCGGGCGCTCGCCGCCGCCGCCGAGCGGGCGGGCGTCGCCCGCTTCGTCTTCCTGTCCTCGATCCGGGCCCAGAGCGGCCCCGCCAGCGAGGGCGTGCTCACGGAAGCCGACCCGCCCGCGCCCACCGACGCCTATGGCCGCTCGAAGCTCGCCGCCGAGCGCTGCCTCGCCGAGACGGGCCTCGACTGGGTCGCCCTGCGGCCGGTGCTGGTCTACGGCGAGGGGGTGAAGGGCAACATGGCGGCCCTGCTGCGGCTCGCCCGCTCGCCCTACCCGCTCCCCTTGGGCGGGCTGCCCGGGCGGCGCTCGCTGCTCGCGCTCGAAAACCTCGCCGAGGCCGTGGACGTGGTGCTGCGCCACGAGGGGCGGCTCGCCCGTCCCCTCGTCGTGGCCGATCCCGAGCCGCTGTCGATCCCTGGGATCGTGGCGGCGATGCGCGAGGGCCTGGGCCGGCGTCCGGGCCTCCTGCCCGTGCCGGCGGGGCTCCTGGGGGCGGCGATGC
>DASPJU010000414.1:0-5511 GCA_035628475.1 Salinarimonas sp.
CGAACGCGCCGTCCCGAAAAGTTGGCTGCACAAAGGGGAACAGCGCCCGCGGGGGCGCCGATCCATCGCGCCGGGGATAGAGGAACCGTTCGCGGAAGTCAACGTCATCCCCAGGGGCCGGCGCCCGTCGCGCCCGCCCAGAGCCACGTCATGACGCCCCGCACCACGCCCGCCGATCCCCCCCAACATCCTCCGCCCCCGTCCCGGGGCCGCCGGCTCGTGCGCCTCCTTCCGCTGGCGGCGCTCGCGCTGGCCGCGGCCGTCCTGATCGCGGCCGGGGCGCACGAGCATGTGGGCCTCGCCGCCGTCATGGAACGCCGGGAGGAGCTGCGCACGTTCGTCGCGACGCGCCCGCTGCTCGCGGTCCTCGGCTATATGGGCCTCTACGTCGCCTTCGTGGCCCTGTCCCTGCCCGGGGCCTGGTGGCTGTCGGTGATGGGCGGATTCCTGTTCGGCTGGGTGGTCGGGGGGGCGCTCGCGGTGGTGTCGGCGACCGTCGGGGCGATCCTGATCTTCCTCGCGGCCCGCACCTCGGTGGGCGAATCGATCGTGCTGCGCCTGGGGCCGCGCCTGACGCGCTTCCTCGCCGCGTTCCGGCGCAACGCCTTCTCCTATCTCCTGATCATGCGGCTCCTGCCGGTCATCCCGTTCTGGGTGAACAATCTCGCGCCGGCCCTCGTGGGCGCGCGGCTGTCGAGCTTCGCGTCGGCGACCTTCCTCGGGATCATCCCCGTGACCTTCGCCTTCGCGGTCGCGGGGGAAGGGCTCGACGCCACGATGGCGCGGGAGGCCGCGCAGGTCGCCGCCTGCCGCGAGGCCGGCGCGGGAGCGTGCCTGCCCTCGCTTGCCCTGTCCGATCTCGTGACCCCGCAGCTCGTCGCAGCGATCGCGGTGATCTCGCTCCTCTCCGTGCTGCCCGTCCTGTTCCGCCGGCGGCTCGGCCTCGTGCGGCCGGCGGACGAGGCATAGGCCCGACGGGGGCATGCGCTCCCCGCCGCGATCATCGCCCTTGAACCCGCCGCAAATCTCGGCTTGGGATGGCCCCGTCACGACAAGGCCCGCCCGTGCAGCCCCACGCCATCGAGCTCAGCATCGTCATCCCGGTCCTCAACGAGGGGCCCAACATCGCGCCGCTCTGCGCGCGGCTGCGGCCCGTCCTCGACCGGATCTCGCCGGCCTGGGAGATCGTGTTCGTCGACGACGGCTCGGGCGACGACACCATCGCCCGCATCGGCGAGGAGAACCGGCGCGATCCGCGCATCGGCGCCGTCTCGTTCAGCCGCAACTTCGGCAAGGAGATCGCCATCGCGGCGGGTCTCGACCATTCGCGCGGCCGCGCCGTCGTGATCATGGACGCGGACCTCCAGCACCCGCCCGAGGTGATCGAGACCTTCGTGGAGCGCTGGCGCGAGGGCTACGTCATGGTCTACGGCCAGCGCACCGACCGGGAGGGCGAGAGCGCCCTCAAGCGCGGCTTCGCGGGCGCCTTCTACCGCCTGTTCGAGCGCTTCGGCGAGACCAGCCTGCCGCGGGGAGCGGGCGACTTCCGCCTGATCGACCGCAAGGGCGTCGAGGTCCTGCGGGTGCTGGGCGAGCGGGCGCGCTTCTCCAAGGGCCTCTATGCCTGGATCGGCTTCAAGCACACGGGCGTGCCCTATGCCGTGGCCCAGCGCGAGCACGGGACCACCAAGTTCTCGTTCCGCAAGCTGTTCCGCTTCGCCTTCGACGGCATCACCTCGTTCTCGACCATGCCGCTGCGGGTCTGGACCTATGTGGGCGGGGTCGTGTCCTTCGTGGCGCTCGCCGCGGCGCTCTTCTTCGCCGTCCGCACCGCCGTCTTCGGATCGGACGTGCCGGGCTATCCCTCGCTCATCGTGTCGATCATGTTCTTCTCGGGCGTCCAGCTGCTCTCGCTGGGGGTGATCGGCGAGTATATCGGCCGCATCTTCGCCGAGGTGAAGCGCCGGCCCCTCTACGTCGTCGCCGACCGCATCGGCGGGGCGGCGGAGGGCGGCGACACGCTCACCCGGGACGCTCCGCGCGTGGCGCACGTCTGATGCTGCGCAAGATCCTCTCGGTCGGCGGCTGGACGCTCCTGTCCCGCCTGACGGGCTTCGTGCGCGACGTGGCGCTCGCGGCCCTGATCGGCGCCGGGCCCGTCATGGACGCCTTCGCGGTCGCCCAGCGCCTGCCGAACCACTTCCGCGCCATCTTCGGCGAGGGCGCCTTCAACGCCGCCTTCATCCCGACCTATGCCCAGGCCCGCGAGCGCGAAGCGGGAGCCGCCCGGCTCTTCGCGAGCCGGATCTGGACCCTGATGATCCTGGTCCAGCTCGCCCTGCTGGCGGCGGCGATCGCCCTCATGCCCGCGATCGTGCGGACGCTCGCCCCGGGCTTCGCCGACGATCCCGTCCGCTTCGACCTCGCCGTGACGCTCACCCGCATCACCTTCCCCTATCTCCTCCTGATCACGCTTGTCACGATCCTCTCGGCGCTGCTCAACGCCCATGACCGCTTCGCGGCCGCGGCCGCGGCCCCGATCCTGCTCAACGTCTCGATCGTGGCGGCGCTGGCCGCCGCCGTCCTGTTCCCCGGCGCGGGCCACGCGGCGGCCTGGGGCGTCTTCATGGCGGGGGTGCTGGAGCTCGGCCTCCTGTGGGCGGCGGCGCGGCGCGCCCGGGTGGCGCCGGGCTTGGCGCGGCCGCGCCTCGATCCGACGATGCGGGGCTTCTTCAAGACCTTCGGGCCGGCGGTGATCGGCTCGGCCGGGGTGCAGATCGCGCTCTTCGCCGACACGATCATCGCCTCGTTCCTGCCCCGCGGCGCCGTCTCGGCGCTCTATTACGCGGACCGCATCGCCCAGCTCCCCATCGGCGTCGTGGGCATCGCGGCCGGCACCGTGCTCCTGCCCGAGATGGCCCGGCGCATCGCGGGCGGGGACGTCGCGGGCGCGCACGCGGCGCAGAACCGGGCGGTGGGCTTCACCCTAGCGCTGGCGCTGCCCTGCGCGGTCGCCTTCGTGGCGGTGCCGGACCTCATCATGCGCGCGCTCTTCGCGCGGGGGGCCTTCACGGCGGAGGACGCGCGCGCCGCCGGCGCCGTGCTCTCGGCCTACGCGGTCGGCCTGCCGGCGGTGGTGCTGATCCGCTCCATGCTCGCGAGCTTCCACGCCCGCTCCGACACGACGACGCCGCTCTACGCCTCGCTCGCGGCGGTGGCCGTGAACGTGGCGCTCAAGATCGTGCTCACCGGCCCGCTCGGCGCCCCGGGCCTCGCCCTCGCCACCGCCGTGGGGGCCTGGGTCAATGTCGGCCTCCTCGCGGGCCTCGCCTGGCGGCGCTCCTGGACGGCGCCGAGCGGCGCGCTCGTCCGCACCGCGATGGCCGCCCTGATCGCCTGCGTGGCGCTGGGCGTCGCCGTCACGGCGGCCAGGAACCCGCTCGCGAACGCCATCGCCGGCCTGCCGGGCTGGCGCGACGAGATCCTGCTCGGGGCGCTCGCCGGTCTCGGCGCCCTCGCCTATGCCGGGACGCTCGTGGCCGCCGCGCGGATCCTTGGGGTGCGCCTCGCCCGCCGGTGAGGCTTCCGTCGACGCGCGATCCCGCTACGCTCGCGCCATGCGCTCCGAATCGTCCGCGCCCGTGGGGCTCGCCCTGGGCGGCCTCCTGTCGCTCGCCGTCGCCATGGGCATCGGGCGCTTCGTCTACACCCCGATCCTGCCCGTGATGGCGGACGGCCTGGGGCTCAGCGCCTCGCAGGCGGGGCTGATCGCCTCTGCGAATTTCGCGGGCTACCTCCTGGGAGCGCTCGCCGCCGCGACACCACGCCTGCCCGGCTCCCGGCGCGCCTGGCTCGTCGGCGCGCTGCTCGCGAGCGCCCTCACGACGGGGCTCATGGGGCTCGCGGGCGGGATGGCGGCGTTCCTGACCCTGCGCTTCGCGGGCGGGCTCGCCAGCGCCTTCGTGATGGTATTCGCCTCGAGCCTCGTCCTCGACCGCCTCGCGGCCGCCGGGCGCCCGGGGCTCGCCTCTCTCCACTTCGCGGGGGTCGGGACCGGCATCGCCCTCTCCGCCCTGATCGTGGCGGGCCTCGCCGGCGCCGATTGGCGGGTCCTGTGGGGGGCCTCGGGTGTCGCCGCCCTCCTGGCGGTGCCCGCGATCGCGATCCTCATGCCGCGGGAGCCGGACGGGGCGAGCCGCGCCGCGAGCGCGGGCGCGCCCTTCGCGCCGGGGCGGCGCCTCACGGCGCTGATCGCGGCCTACGGTCTGTTCGGCTTCGGCTATGTGATCACCGCCACCTTCCTCGTCGCGATCGTGCGGGAGGCCCCGACCCTGCGGCCGGTCGAGCCCTGGATCTGGCTCGCGGTGGGCCTCGCGGGCGCGCCCTCCATCGCCCTGTGGACCCTCGTGGCCCGGAGGACCGGCACGATCCCCGCCTTCGCGGCGGCCTGCATCGTGGAGGCGGTGGGGGTCGCCTTGAGCGTGCTGGCGTCGGGCGCGCTGGGCGCCCTCCTGTCCGCCGCCTTTCTGGGCGGCACCTTCATCGCGATCACGGCCCTGGGCCTCGTCGCGGCCCGCGCGCTCTCGCCGTCGGATCCCCGTCGGGTCGTCGCCCTGATGACGGCCTCCTTCGGCGCCGGCCAGATTCTCGGACCGCTCGTCGCCGGGCTCATGGTCGACCGGGCCGGATCCTATGCCGGACCGAGCTATGTCGCGGCCGCGCTCCTCGTCGCAGCCGCGATGGTCGCGCTCGTCGCGCGCGAGCCGCGGCCCGCGTGATCCCGGACGGGTGCGGCCCGTCGGATCGGCGCCCGGCCCGGGCCCGCGCAAGATCGTCGTGCCGGTCGCGCCCGCGTCGTTCTCCGGGTCGGGCGCGAGCCGCACGATGCCTGAGAAGGCGTGGCTAGGGCGCTGCGTCGAGGGTTTCCGGCAGCCGGGTCCGACGCGAACGGGTCGCCTCGTGGAGGCCCTCGGCCGACGGCAGTGGCTTGATCGCGCGACTTTTGTGCAGTGCAGCAACAAATGCGCCCGCCCGCCGTTATCCTCCCTCAACACAGTGGGAGCAACTCGCATGGCTGGGCTTGGACGGACGATCGCGAATCTCGCGCGGCATCGGCGCTCTGCCTCGGGCGGCGCCCCGCGCGACCCGGGGCGCCTGCGCGCGGTGACGGGCTTCGGCCCGAATCCGGGCAATCTGCGCATGCTCGCCCACGTTCCGGCGCGCCTCGCGCCGCGGGCCGGGCTCGTCGTCGTGCTCCATGGCTGCCGTCAGTCGGCCGCCGGCTACGATCTCGGCACCGGCTGGTCGGAGCTCGCCGAACGGCACGGCTTTGCGGTGCTCTACCCGGAGCAGCAGCAGGCCAACAATCCGAACAATTGCTTCTCCTGGTTCGAGCCGGCGCGAATCGCGCGCGGGGCAGGCGAGGCCGCCTCCATCCACGCCATGGTGGCCTGGATGATCGAGACCCACGGCCTCGACGCGGGGCGCGTCTTCATCACGGGCCTTTCGGCC
>DASPJU010000415.1:0-3107 GCA_035628475.1 Salinarimonas sp.
AGGCGCGTCCGAGCCTGCACCACGACCGTCGAGGACGGCATGGCCGTGGTGATCGAGGCCGCCGGCCATGGCCGCTGAGCGGATCGTCGTCGTCGGCGCCGGTCCGGCCGGCGTCCGGGCCGCGCGGACGATTGCGCGGGCAGGCCGATCTGTCGTCGTGCTCGACGAGGGCACGCGGGCCGGCGGCCAGATCTACCGCCAGCCGCCGCCCGGTGCCGAGCGCGACCCCCATGCCATATACGGCTTTGAGACCGCCAAGGCACGCGCCGTCCACACGGCGCTCGACGGGTTCGGCGACCTCGTCGACTATCGCCCGGGAACGCTGGTCTGGAACCTTTTCGACCGGACTCTTGACCTCTTGGGCCCCGATGGCCATCGGGAGCTCGATTTCGACCGTCTCTTGGTCGCGACCGGGGCGATGGATCGGGTGATCCCGTTCCCGGGCTGGGCCCTCCCCGGCGTCTTCACGCTCGGCGCGGCCCAGATTGCGCTCAAGGCACAGGGCCTCTCGATCGGGCGCAAGGTCGTCTTCGTCGGAGCCGGCCCGCTCCTCCCGCTGGTGGCGCACCAGTACCGCAAGGCGGGCGCGAATGTCGCCGCCGTCCTCGACGCGACCCGATTTGCATCGAAGGCCGCCGCGCTGCCCGGGCTCCTCGCTCAGCCGGCCACCCTGGCCAAGGGCCTACTATATGCCGGCCTCGCGAGCGTTCGCGGCGGAGCGGCCTATGGCCTTCGTCGCCTGCGGGCGCTCGGATCGGAGCGCGTCGAGGGCCTCGAATGGGAGGACGCGCGCGGCAGGATCCGCACGATCGAATGCGACGCGGTGGGCGCCTCGTTCGGCCTCCGGAGCGAGACCCAACTCGCCGATCTGGCGGGGTGCCGGTTCGTGTTCGACGCGGTCACGCGCCAATGGCTTCCGGAGCGGACCCCCCAGGGCCGCTCCAGCGTCGCCGGCATCTATCTTGCGGGGGACGGGGCCAACATCGGCGGCGCCGACGTCGCCGAGCTCCAGGGCGAGCGCGCCGCCCTCGCGATGCTGGAGGATCTCGGCGAGGCACCGGACGAGCGCCGCGCTGCCGTCCTCGACGCGGCGCTCGCCCGGCAGGCCCGCTTCCGCGCGGCCCTGGAGCGGGCCTACCCCTTCTCGGACCATCTCCTCGACGCGCTTCCCGACGACGAGGTCCTGTGCCGCTGTGAGGGTGTCCGTGTCCGCGCGGTGCGCGAGGCGGCCAGCGAACGCGACGCGGCCGAGATGAACCGTCTCAAGGCGTTCACTCGGATCGGGATGGGCCGCTGCCAGGGACGGGTGTGCGGAGCCGCCGCCGCCGAGCTCCTGGCCCAGGCCAATGATATGCCGATCGAGGCGGTCGGCCGCTTGCGCGGCCAGCCGCCGGTCAAGCCGATTCCCGTCATGGCGATCACGGGATGAGCGAGCGGCTCGACGTTGACGTCGCGATCATCGGCGGCGGCACCGCCGGATGCGCCGCGGCCGTGGCGTTGCGTCGGGCGGGCCTGACCGTGGCACTCCTGGAGAAGCGCCTCTGCGGAGCCGGCGCAAGCGGGGTGAACTTCGGCGGCGTGCGCCAGCAAGGGCGCAATCCCGCCGAGCTGCCGCTGGCGCGCCGTTCCCGCGAGATCTGGGATAGGATCGACGCGCTGCTTGAAGAAGACACCGAGTTCGAGCCCACGGGTCACATCAAGCTCGCTCGTTCGGAAGCCGATATGGCGGAACTAGAGGCCTACGCGGCCTCCGCCCGCGAGCACGGCCTAGAGCTGACGATGCTGGGAGCCAACGCGGTCCGGGACGAGCTTCCCTGGCTCGGGCAGAAGGTCGTTGGGGCATCGCTCTCCCCAAGCGACGGCCAAGCCAATCCGCGGGTGGTCGGCCCGGCCTTCGCCAGGCTCGCGCGTCGCCTCGGCGCCGACGTCCGCGAGCATACCCCAGTCGAGGCCGGGCACCACACCGGCAGCGGCTTCGTCGTCAGGAGCGGGAACCTCGAGGTGAGGAGCCGTCACCTGGTCAACGTGGCCGGAATCGCGGCTGACACAGTGGCACGCTGGTTTGGGGAAAGCCCGCCTCTCGAGCCCTTGCGCCCCAACATGCTCGTCACCGAGCCTCTGCCCTACTTCGTCAGCCGCTCGATAGGCGTGTGCGGCGGTGACGTGTATGTACGACAAGTCCGCCGCGGGAACGTGATCTTCGGTGGGGGGAAAGGTTGGGGCGATCTCGAGCTCGGCGTCGCGCGGCCTGTCACATCCGAGTCCCTGCTCGGCATGGGCAAGACCCTGGACCTCGTCCCCGGGCTGCGGCACGCGCAGGTGATCCGAACCTGGGCGGGGACTGACGGCCAGACGCCCGACAGGATTCCGGTGATCGACCACTCGCGCACGACGCCCGGCCTCGTCCACGCGTTCGGGTTCTCCGGCCACGGCTTCCAGCTCGGACCCGTCGTGGGCGAAATCATCGCCGAACTCGTGACGAAGGGTCGGTCGATCTCGCCGATCGAGCCTTTCGCCATCGACCGCTTCGCCCCAGGCGCCGCCACGGCATCTACTGGGCAGGGCGCGGACCATTGACGGGGGCGCGACGCGCGGCGACCCTGGACGAGAGCGGCCGATCGCTCCCGCGGTCGGTCGGATAGGCTCTGAAGCAGGCGCGCCAGACCTGCAGGGGCTGATGGCAGAGAACAAGGGGAACGGACGATGCGACAGATCTTAATGGCGGCCACGATCCTCGTCGGCCTTGGCATAGGAGCGGCCTCCGCCCAGACGACGCTCAACATCGGAATGGCGGCTGCCGACGTCGGCCAGCTCGACCCACACCGGGCGACGACGACGCAGGACAAGCCGGTCGTTTCCTGGATCTTCAACGGCCTCGTGCGGTTCAAGCCGGGCTCCGCTAGCCTCGAGTCTCTCGAGCCCGACCTGGCCGAGCGTTGGGAGCAGACCCCCGACGGTCTGAGCTGGACCTTTTTCCTGCGCAAGGGCGTCAAGTTCCACGGCGGCTATGGCGAGATGACGGCTGACGACGTGGTCTTCTCGCTCAGGAAGGCGGGCACCTCGCAGACGTCGTCCTTCTCCGCCGACTACGCCTCGGTCGAGGCGAT
>DASPJU010000416.1:0-2436 GCA_035628475.1 Salinarimonas sp.
GCCCGCCTTCTTCGTGCTGATGGACGATCTGTCGCGCTTCTTCGCCTGGACCTTCGGCCGCTTCGTCGGGCCCAAGGACGAGCCCGGCGACGAGCCGGTGCCGGTGGGCGTCGCGCCCCACCCGTCGCCCTACCCGCCGGAGCCCTACAAGATCGCGGCGGAGTAGCGCCTCTCCCCTCTCCCATCCGGGAGAGGGATGCACGAAATGCCAGGGGCGAGGGTGGCGGGCTCGGGAGGTTGTCTCGACAGCCCCCCCGTGTCATCCCCGGGCTTGACCCGGCCACCCAGTCGACGCAAGGGCTGGGTCCCCGGGTCCAGCCCAGGGATGACGGTGGCGGAGCGGCGGGGTGGTGCGCCCTTCCCGGCGTGATCCCTCACCCCCGGCCCCTCTCCCGTCCGGGAGAGGGGGGAGCGTGCCGCCTGCACCGGAGAGCCCCATGCCCCGCGACCTGAGCGCCCTTCTCGCCCGCGCGCCCGTCATCCCCGTGATCGCGCTCGACGATGCCGGGCTCGCCGAGCCGCTCGCCCGCACCCTCGTGGAGGCGGGCCTGCCGCTGATCGAGATCACCCTGCGCACGCCCCAGGCGCTCGACGCGATCCGCGCGGTCGCCCGCGCCGTGCCCGACGCCGTGCCCATCGCCGGCACCGTGCTCGACGAGCGCGGGATCGCCGAGGCGATGGAGGCGGGCGCCCAGGGGGTCGTGACGCCCGGCACGCCGCCGGCGCTCGCCGAGGCCCTGGCGCGGGCCGACGTGCCGGCCCTGCCGGGCTGCGCCACCGCGAGCGAGGCCATGGCGCTCTCGGGGCTGGGCTTCCGCCAGCTCAAGTTCTTCCCCGCCGAGGCCTCGGGCGGCGCGCGCTGGCTCGCCGCCATCGCGGGCCCCCTGCCCCATCTCGCCTTCTGCCCCACGGGCGGCATCACGCCGGGCAACGCCGCCGACTATCTGGCGCTCGCCAACGTGCCCTGCGTGGGCGGCACCTGGATCGCGCCGAAGGCCGCGCTCGCGGCCCGCGACTTCGCCGCGATCGGGCGCCTGGCCCGCGAGGCGGCGGCCCTGCGCCGGGGCTGACCTCGGAACGGCCAAGCGGCTTTCGCGTTCGGTTCACGAAACCTCGACCGACCGGGAGCCCCACATGTTCGACGCCAAGAAGCTTCTCGACGCCGTCGTGGGCGCCCTGGCGAAGCCCGGCGCCGCGGGCGCGCCCGTGGCCGACACGCTGACCCGCGTGCTCGGCCAGGCCACGGGCGGCCTGTCCCAGGGCGCCCAGCGCCTCGACGCCGCCACGGGCTCGCACGGGTCCGGCCTCGTCCAGGCGGCGCGCTCGGGCCCCGCGGGCGACGCGCTCGCCCGGGCGGCCTCCTTCGCCCGCGCCCATCCGGGCCTCGCCGAGACCGCGCTCGCGGGGGTGGCGGGCCTGCTCGTCAAGTCGCGGCGCGCCCGGGGCGTCGCCATGAACGCGGCGGCGCTCGGCGGCCTCGCCCTCATCGGCGGCCTCGCCTACCAGGCCTACCAGAACGCACGCCCCGGCCGCCCCGGAGCCCCGGGCCTCGACGCCTTCCCCAACGCCGACGACCCGGCGCCCGGCGCCACCGTCACGGGCGGCACCGCGGGCGGCGAGACCCCGGCCGGCGCCGCCTCGCCGCAGATCGCCTCGGCCTCGACCCAGCCCCTGCCGGACGGCACCGAGGTCGCGCGCCCCGCCGCGCCGACGGTCGACATCAGCGACGACGACGCCATGCGCCTCGTGCGGGCCATGGTGGCGGCGGCCTCCGCCGACGGCATCGTCGACCAGGGCGAGCGCTCGCGCATCATCTCGGGGCTCCAGCAGGCCGGCATCGACCCGGACGCCACCCGCTTCCTGGAGCGCGAGCTCAGCCAGCCGGCCGATGTCGAGGAGCTCTCGGCGGGCATCACGAACCCCGACAAGGCCGCCCAGGTCTACACGGCCGCGCGTCTGGCCATTGACCCCGACACCCTCCAGGAACGCGAGTTCCTCCGCCGCCTGCAGGAGGCGCTGGACCTGGAGGACGACGTGGTGGCCCAGATCGACGCCGCGGCCGCGAGCGTGAAGGGGGAGTGAGGAAACTCCCCTCTCCCGTGGGGAGAAGGGCCGGGGGTGAGGGTGGCGCGCGAAAACCAGCTGTTACCAGCGGCGCCCGTCCCATCCTCACCCTCAGGCTGAGGTGCGAAGCCGGAGGCCGAGCCTCGAAGCACGCACGACCTCTGTCACAAGCGGCGGAGATCCCTGAAGCGCCCTTCGAGGCTCGGCTCACGCTCGCACCTGGGGACGAGGGTGGCGGATGGGAGCTGCACTCCCATTGTCGGCCAGCCTCTCAGGATGAGGGTCGAGGGTCGGATCGGCGGCGCGGGAGATCCCCGGACCGGCGTCGCAACCCCCTCACCCCGGCTCCTCTCCCCATGGGAGAGGGGAGAT
>DASPJU010000417.1:0-5682 GCA_035628475.1 Salinarimonas sp.
CGTCATAGGCGAGGGCGACGACGAGGCGGTTGGGAGGATTTGGCGACATGTTTGCGATCATCGTCGCTCCCGCCGCTTTCGGGAAGGGGAGGGCGGGGCGAGGCTCGGCCGTCCGTCATCCCGGAGGCTCCCATGCCCAGCGCCGTCACCGCCGTCCCGCCTGCAGGCCCTGCGGCGGCCGCCGCCCACTTTGCCGCCAAGCTCGCCCATGAGACCGATTGCGACGATGTTCACGGGGCGCTCGCGTCCGGCGCGCCGGACTTCGTCCTCCTCGACGTGCGCGGCCCCGCCGCCTTCGCCCGGGGCCACGTGCCCGGCGCCCTGAACCTGCCCCGGCGCGAGCTCGCGCCGGAGCGCCTGGCGGCCTGGCCCGACGACGCCGTCTTCGTGGTCTATTGCGCCGGCCCGCACTGCAACGGCGCCGACAAGGCGGCCCTGCGGCTCGCCGAGCTCGGGCGGCCGGTCAAGATCATGATCGGCGGCATGACGGGCTGGGCCGACGAGGGGTTCGAGATCGCCCGGCGGGAGGCGGCGTAAGCACCGCTTGTCGTTCCGGGCTCCGCTGCGCGGCCCCGGAATGACAGGGTGTCAGACCTTCCGCCCGATCCTCAGGAACTTGTCCGCCCGGTGGTCCCGGATCTGCTCGGGGCCCATGTTGTGCAGGTCGGCCAAGGCCGCGTCGATGGCGGTGCCGGTGGCCGCGATGGCGGCGGCGGGGTCGCGGTGGGCGCCGCCGGGGGGCTCGGGGACGATGCCGTCGATGATCGCCATCTTGAGCAGGTCCTGGGCCGTGATCCTCATGCTGGTGGCGGCGTCCTGGGCGCGCGCCGCGTCGCGCCACAGGATCGAGGCCGCGCCCTCGGGCGAGATCACGCTGTAGATCGCGTGCTCCAGCATCAGGACCTTGTTGGCGGTGGCGATCGCGATCGCGCCGCCCGAGCCGCCCTCGCCGATGACGACCGAGACGTTGGGGGTGCCGAGCGCCAGGCAGGCCTCCGTGGAGCGGGCGATGGCCTCGGCCTGGCCGCGCTCCTCCGCCTCGATGCCCGGATAGGCGCCCGCCGTGTCGACGAAGCTCAGGACCGGCAGCTCGAAGCGGTCGGCGAGCTCCATGAGGCGCACCGCCTTGCGGTACCCTTCCGGCCGCGCCATGCCGAAATTGTGCCGGATGCGGGCCTCCGTGGTGGAGCCCTTCTCCTGGCCCAGCACGCAGACCGGCGCGCCGCGGAAGCGCCCGAAGCCCGCCAGGATCGCCTCGTCCTCGCCGAAGGCCCGGTCGCCCGCGAGCGGGGTGAAGTCGGTGACGAGGCCGGCGCAATAATCCACGAAGTGGGGGCGCTGCGGGTGGCGGGCCACCATGGTCTTCTGCCAGGGGGTCAGCGCGGCGTAGAGGGCCTTGAGCGATTCCGCCGACTTCGCCTCGATCTGCGCGATCTCGCCCGCGATCGACACGCCGCCGCCATTGGCCTCCAGCTGGCGCAATTCCTCGAGCTTCGCCTCGAGCTCCGCGACGGGCTTTTCGAAATCGAGATAGCTGCGCATGGGACCTGGAGCGGGGAACGAACCGGGCGGGAGCACTGGCGGCAACCGGCCTGCAAGTCAAGCGCGGCCCGGATGGCGCCCCTACCGGCTCGGCACCTGCGCCGGCAGAAGCACCGGCGCGAAGCGCTCGGCGCGGCGCACCTGGCGCGCGAGCAGCGGGCGGTGGAGCTGCTTCGTGGCCTCGACCACGTGCAGGCCCGCGAAGGGCAGGCCGAGCCCCGTGCCGAGCCGCTCCCAGGCCTCGGCGGTGCGCAGCCACAGGCCGTTGCGCAAGGGCGGCATGTAGAGGGTCTCGGTCCAGGCCTCGGGGGTGAACAGGGCGCGGCGCAGGAGGCGCTTGAGCTGCGAGCGCGAATAGGGCTGGCCCTGGCCGAAGGGGGTGGTGTCCATGCGGGCCCACAGGCCCCGGCGGTTAGGCGCCACCACGATGATCCGCCCGCCGGGCGTGAGCACCCGCCACAGCTCGTAGAGGAGCTCGGACGGGCTCTCCGACACCTCCAGGGCATGGACCGCGAGGATCCGGTCGACGCAGGCATCGGGCAGGGGCAGCATCAGCGGGTCGGCGAGGCAGGTCGCGGAGCGCGCGGCGTCCGGCCAGGCCACGACGCCCTGGGCCGCGGGCATGAGGGCGAGCACCCGCTCGGCGTCGGCGGGATCGAGGAAGGGCGTGGCGAAGCCGAGCCCCAGGACGCGCTGCCCGCGCAGCGAGCCCCACAGGCCGCCCACCGCCGCGGCGACGCGCCGGCGCGCCGCGAGCCCGAGAGGGCTCGCGTAGAAGGCCCGCAGCTCGACGATGTCGACGCTCATGTCCCGTCCCGCCCAGGCTCCTGTTGTGGCGCGCCCGCGCCCCCTCGGCAAGGCGGCGCGCCCGCCCGTCCACCGCGTCGTGGACGGGGGAACGGGCCGCCTTCCGCCCCGCGCCTGTCGCATGGTAACCATGGCGCCCGCGCCGGAGACCGCCATGCCCGCCGAGATCCATGCCTTCCGCTGCCTGTCGGACAATATCGGGGTGCTCATCCGCGATCCCGCCTCGGGCGCCTGCGCCGCCATCGACGCGCCCGAGGAGGAGGCGATCCTCGCGGCGCTCGACGCGCGCGGCTGGCGGCTCACCGACATCCTGGTCACCCACCGGCACGCCGACCACGTGGCGGGCGTTCCGGGCCTCAAGGCGCGCTTCGGCTGCCGGGTCGTCGCGCCCGCCAAGGCGGGGGACGCGGTGCCTGGCGCCGACGAGCGGGTCCGCGAGGGAGACCGCGTCCGGGTCGGCGGGCTCGAGGCGGAGGTCTGGGAGACCCCGGGCCATTGCGACGACCACGTCTCCTACTGGTTCTCGGGCGAGGGCGCGCTGTTTGCCGGCGACACCCTCTTCACCCTGGGCTGCGGCCGGGTGCTGGAGGGCCCGATGGAGGCCCTGTGGGCCTCGCTCCAGCGCATCGCGGCGCTGCCCGGCAACACCCAGGTTTATAGCGGGCACGACTACGTCCTCTCGAACGGGCGCTTCGCCCTTATGGCCGATCCGGGCAACGCGGCGCTGGAGGCCCGGGTCGCGGAAGCCGAGGCCGCCAAGGCCGAGGGCCGCTTTCTCGTGCCCTCGACGCTCGCGCAGGAGCACGCCACCAATCCCTTCCTGCGCGCCGGCGAGCCGGCGCTCGCCCGCTCGGTCGAGCGCGAGGGCGCGCCGGCCGTGGAGGTGTTCAAGGCGCTGCGCGAGTGGAAGAACCGCGCATGAGCCGCGCGCCCCTCGACGCCCCCGCGGTCGCCCGGCTCCTCGACCTGCAGCCCCATCCGGAGGGCGGCCACTACCGCGAGACCTTCCGCGACCCGCGCGCGGACGCCTCGGGGCGGGCCGCCTCCACCGCGATCTACTACCTGCTCGGGGTCGGCGAGACCTCCGAATGGCACCGGGTCGACGCGGCGGAGGTCTGGCACTTCTATGCGGGCGCGCCCCTCGTCGTCACCATGTCCCCTAACGGGCACGACGCCGAGTCGCATCACCTGGGTCCCGATCTCGCGGGAGGCCAGCGGCCGCAGCTCGTGGTGCCGGCCGGCTGGTGGCAGACCGCGACCTCGCTGGGCGCCTGGACGCTCGTGGGCTGCACGGTGGCGCCGGGCTTCGATTTCGCCGGATTCGAGCTCGCGCCGCCCGGCTGGCGCCCCATGCCCCGGCGGCCGGGAGGAGCGTGACATGGATCGCGTCCTGACCGCGGCCCTCGAGAGCCGCCTCGTCAATGCCTGGCCCGCCTTCGAGGTCGCCCTCGTGGAAGGCTGGCTCCTGCGCTTCGCCTCCGGCTACTCGAAGCGGGCCAACTCCGCCTCGCCCATGGTCCCGGGCGCGGATCTCGACAAGGGGCTGATCCGCCACATCGTCGCGCGGTTCGAGGCGCGGGGCATCACCCCCACGTTCCGGCTCACGGGTCTGGAGCATCCGGGCGTCGAGGCCCGGCTGGAGGCGTTCGGGCTGCGGGACTTCGACCCGACCTTCTGCATGGTCGCGCCGATCGACACCGCCGAGGACCCGGACTCCGCCGTCCAGATCGAGCCTGAGCCGAGCCCCGCCTGGATCCGCGCCGCGGCCGGGGCCTATGGCGGCGACAAGGCGGATCGCGAGCTGCTCGGCATGATCGTCGGGCGCATCCGCGAGGAGACCGCCTTCGCGACCCTCGTCCTCGACGACCGGCCCGTGGCCTGGGGCCTGGGCGTCACGGAGCGCGGCTTCACGGGGCTCTACGACATCGTCGTGGCGCCCGACCTGCGCGGCCTGGGGCTGGGACGGCAGGTGGTGCGCTCGCTCATGGCCTGGGGCTGCCGCCTGGGCGCGACGCGGGCCTATCTCCAGGTGCGGGAGTCCAACGAGGTGGCGCGCGCCCTCTACCGCTCGCTCGGTTTCGAGGACGCCTACCGCTACCGGCACCGGGTGCCGTAGGGCGCGTGCGCCCGGTTAGGCCGGGCGCGGCTTCGGCAGGAGCTTGTCCGACGAGGCGACCAGCGCTCCCGCCACGATGAGGCCGCATGCCGCCGCCAGGGCCGTGCTCGCCGTCGCGTAGCCGGCGGCCACCAGGGCGAGCGTCGAGAGCACGGGGGTGGCGTAGGACACGACCCCCAGCATGCGGATGTCGCCCCGCTTCATGCCGATATCCCAGGCATAGAAGGCGAGGCCCACGGGGCCGAGGCCGAGCGCCAGGACCGCGAGCCCCTGCGTGGCGTCGGCGGGCCAGACCGTGGTCTCGAAGGCGAGGTGGCACAGCGCGCTCAAGGCGCTGGTCGCGAGGCAGAAGCCCGCCACCGCGTCGGTGGGCACCGTGCTCACGCGCCGCGAGAGCACGGAATAGCCCGCCCAGACGAAGGCGGCCGTGAAGGCGCACAGATAGCCCGGCACGTGCTCGGGGCGGGCCGCCAGGCTCGATCCGAGGCTGAGCGCCACGACGCCCGCGAAGCCCAGGGCCGCTCCCGCGAGATGGATCGCCTTGAGCCGCTCGCCCGGCAGGAGCCCGGAGAAGACCACGATGAGGAGCGGCCAGAGGTAGTTGACGAGCCCGGCTTCCGCCGGCGGCGCGAGGCGCAGGGCCGCGAAATAGAGCGCGTGGTAGCCGAACAGGCCACCCACCCCCAGTGCCCAGACCCGAAGGGGCTGGCGCAGCGCCCACGCCGCGCCCGGCCGCCAGGTCCAGGACACCGCGCCCGCCAGCCCGCCGATCAGGAAGGTGATCGCGGTGAGCTGGAACGGGGGCATCGTGCCCGAAGCCGCCGTGAACAGCGCGAGCAGCGCCCAGAGCGCGATGGCGACGAGGCCGATGAGGGTGGCGGTGTGGGGGGGCATGTGTCTCTCCCCTCTCCCAGCCGGGAGAGGGGAGGTCCGCCTCACGCCATGTACTGGCCGCCATTCGCCGCGAGGGTGGCGCCGGTGATGAAGCCCGCCTCGTCGGAAACCAGGAAGAGCACCGCGCGGGCGATCTCCTCGGGGGTGCCGAGGCGCCCGACGGGGATCTGCGGGATGATGCGCTCGTTGAGCACCTTCTCGTCGATCGCCTTCACCATCTCGGTGCCAATATAGCCCGGGGCGATGACGTTCACGGTGATCCCGGCGCGCGAGCCCTCCTGCGCCAGCGCCTTGGTGAAGCCGATGTCGCCCGCCTTGGCGGC
>DASPJU010000418.1:0-2049 GCA_035628475.1 Salinarimonas sp.
TCCTGGGCGCGAGGTTGCCCAGCGGGGCGCCGCGAGCGAACGTCGGGCTGATTACATGTCGATCGGCTGCAGATCCTGGTATCGGCGGATCCAGCGGCGGTCGATCGCCTCCTTGACCCGCCAGACCAGGCGTCCCTCGAGCGCCAGGGGCCCGCGCACCGCCGCCGCCCTCCCCTCCCCGGTCCCGACAAGCGCGAGCGCGGTCCGCTGCGGGGTGAAGGGGCGCAGGGGCTCGCCGCGCAACGCCCGGCGCAGGTTCGCGACGAGGGGCGGTCCTTGGCGGACCGCGTAGACGCCAGCCTTGGGCCGCGGATGCGCCAGGACGGCCGCCACGTCACCAGCCGCGAACACATGCCGATGGCTCACCGAGCACAAGGTCGGCTCGACTGCTACGAAGCCGCGCTCGTCGAGCGCGAGCCCCGTGGCCGCGAGCCAGCCCGGCGCGCCCGCCCAGGCGGCCCAGAGCGCGTGGTCGCAGGCGACCTCCCGTCCGTCGCGGCAGACCACCCGGTCCGCCTCGACCCGCACGACCTCGGCATGCTCCAGGACCGCGATCCGATGCCGCTCGAGCGCCGCGCGCAGGAGCCGGCGGGCGCGCGCGTTGAAGGCGCGCGCCAGGGGGCCGCGGGTGACAAGCGCAAGCGACGTCGCACGACCGGGCCGCGCGCGCGCTGCACGCTCGGCGATCGAAAGGACTGTCTCGACGCCCCCGGCGCCCCCGCCCACGACGGCGAGCCGCAGGTCCCCGCGACGCGCCAGGAGAGCGTCCAGCTGCACGAGGAAAGGTGCGACAGGCTTCACCGGCAGGGCGTGGGCCGCCGCGCCGGGCACGTCGAGGGCGGGCGTGGAGCCCGTGTCGAGCGAGATCAGGTCGTAGCGCAGCGGCGCCCCGTCGCGCAGCACCAGCCGGCGCGCCTCGGGGTCGAGGCCGACCGCCTCCGCCACGACGAAGCGTGCGCCGCAGGCATCCGCAAGCCGGCCGAGGTCGATCTGCGCCTCCTCCGGGCCGTAGCGGCCCGCGATCAGCCCGGGCAGCATCCCCGAATAGGGCGTGAGCGCATCCCGGCTCACCAGCGTGACCCGCACTCCGGGCTCCGGCCGCGCCCGGAGGCTGGCCAGGACATGCACATGGGCATGGCCGCCGCCCACGAGGACGAGATCTTTAGGGACAGCGGAGGTCTGCATCGCGGCGGAGACTAGGGCCCACCGGCGCTGGCGGCCATCCCTCCCTGGCCGCGCGACCCAAAAGGCGCCCTCCCCCGCTGCTCCGGGTTCGCCCGGGCCTGGCGGTCCGGCAACCTCGCGTGCTCCATGATCACCGCTGGCTTCGGGCCATCACGGCTTCTTGCCGGCGGCGTCGAACTGCTTGAGGTAGGCGATGAGGTCAGTGATGCGCTGGTCGTCCTTGAGGCCGGCATAGACCATCTTGGTGCCGGGCGTGACGCCGCGCGGGTCCTTGATGTAGGGGCGGAAGTTCTCCTCGCTCCAGACCTTGTCGATCTTCTGGTAGGCCGGCGAGTAATTGTAGCCCTCCACCGAGCCCGCCTTGCGCCCGAACAGGCCGTTGAGGTGCGGGCCGACCGCGTTCTTGGCGGTCTCACCCACCTGGTGGCAGGCGCGGCACTGGGCGAACACCTTCTCGCCCGCGGCGGCGTCCTGCGCCTGGGCCGCGCTGCCGAGCGCGAGGAGCGAAAGGGCGGCAAGCGAAACACGAAGCATCGAGCACTCCTTGGACGTGGCGTCAGGCGGCGTGGAAGCGGAAGGCGTCGCCGGCCCGCTCGACATGGCCGTGACCGGGGAACGGGAAGTGGAAGCCGATGATCGGCATCCTGTCGGAGCTCAGCTGATCGAGCAGGCGGCGCCGCGTCGCGGCGGACCGCTCGTGATCGACGTCGGCCGCCAAGCGCCAGCCGGGACGGGCAAAGGCCACCGCGGCATGCGGCAGGGCGTCGCCGACGACCATCAGCCGATCGCGACCGCTCTCGACCAGCACCGCCATGTGGCCTGGCGTGTGGCCCGACGTGTCGACATAAGTGAGCCCCGGTCCGA
>DASPJU010000419.1:0-23995 GCA_035628475.1 Salinarimonas sp.
CGCGGGCGGAGTCATCGGGCGGGCCGAGGCCAAGCGGGGCCGCGGCGCGGGCCTGCTCGAGCCGCTCCTCACCAAGATCGTCCGGCGCAAGGCCTCGTGACGGCCGCGCTGCGAGGGGATTGATCCATGTTCGGCAAGAGAACGGCCCCGGGAAGCCCGCAGCCCACGGGGTTCGCGCGCTCCGTCCAGAGCTCGGCCGCGGCCCCGGCTCCGGGCCCCGCGGACCTCTCGCGGGAGAGCGTCCCCGAGCCCGCGGCCCGTCCGCCGGCCTCACCCATGCCGGAGCGGACCCGCTCCGACGAGTACTACCAGACGAAGAGCATGATCTTCGGGGCGCTGATCGAGGCGATCGACCTCGCGCAGCTCTCCCGCCTCGATGCCGACGCGGCCCGCGAGGAGATCCGCGACATCGTCAACGAGATCATCGCGCTCAAGAGCGTCGTGATGTCGATCTCGGAGCAGGAGGAGCTCCTCGACGACATCTGCAACGACGTGCTGGGCTACGGTCCCCTCGAGCCGCTGCTCGCCCGCGACGACATCGCCGACGTCATGGTGAACGGCGCCGCCAAGACCTATATCGAGGTGGGCGGCAAGATCCAGCTCACCACGGTGCGCTTCCGCGACAACCAGCAGCTGATGAACATCTGCCAGCGGATCGTGAGCCAGGTCGGCCGCCGGGTCGACGAATCCTCTCCGATCTGCGACGCGCGCCTGCCCGACGGCTCCCGCGTCAACGTGATCGCGCCGCCGCTCGCCATCGACGGGCCCGCACTGACGATCCGAAAGTTCAAGAAGGACAAGCTCACCCTCGACCAGCTCGTGAAGTTCGGCGCCATCGCCCAGCCGGGGGCCGACATCCTGAAGATCATCGGCAAGGTCCGCTGCAACATCGTGATCTCGGGCGGCACCGGCTCGGGCAAGACGACGCTGCTCAACTGCCTCACGAACTATATCGAGCACGACGAGCGCGTCATCACCTGCGAGGACGCGGCCGAGCTCCAGCTGCAGCAGCCGCACGTGGTGCGCCTGGAGACGCGCCCGCCCAACCTCGAGGGCCAAGGCCAGGTCACGATGCGCGACCTCGTGCGCAACTGCCTGCGCATGCGCCCCGAGCGGATCATCGTCGGCGAGGTGCGCGGCCCGGAGGCCTTCGACCTCCTCCAGGCCATGAACACGGGCCACGACGGCTCGATGGGCACGCTGCACGCCAACTCCCCCCGCGAATGCCTGTCGCGCCTGGAATCCATGATCACCATGGGCGGGTTCTCGCTGCCCTCGCGCACCATCCGCGAGATGATCTGCTCCTCGATCGACATCATCATCCAGGCCGCCCGCCTGCGCGACGGGTCGCGGCGCATCACCCACATCACGGAGGTCATGGGCATGGAGGGCGACGTCATCACGACGCAGGACCTCGTCCTCTACGACGTGGTCGGCGAGGACGCCAGCGGCAAGCTCATCGGCCAGCACCGCTCCACGGGCGTCGGCCGTCCGCGCTTCTGGGACCGGGCGCGGTATTACGGCGAGGACAAGCGCCTCGCGATCGCCCTCGACGCCTTGGAGCAGGTGGCACCGGCGGGCGCGCCATGAGCGGCGGCCCGGGGAGGGATCGGCCATGGACCTGAGCGCCCTGGCTCCCGTGCTCCTCGCCGCCGTCGCGGCGGCGGGGATCGCCTATGTCTTCCTCTATCCCCTCCTCTCGGGCGAGAAGCGCGCCGAGAAGCGCCAGCAGGCGCTCGTCTCGGTCACGGAGCGCCGGGTCGACCGGGTCAGCGCCGTGAGCCGGCGCGATCAGGTGGCGCAGAGCCTCAAGGAGATCGACGCCCGCGGCAAGGCGCGCAACAAGGTCACGCTCGAGGCGAAGATCCTCCAGGCGGGCCTGCGCTGGACGAAACGTCAGTTCTACCTCGTGAGCGCCGGAGCCGCCGTGGTCGCGGGTCTCCTCGTCATGATCTTCCTCGGGCACCCGCTGCTGGCGCTCGGGGCGACTTTCGCGGCCGGGCTCGGGCTGCCGCAATGGCTGCTCGTGTATCTGCGCAACCGTCGGACCCACCGCTTCATCTCGGAGCTGCCCAACGCCCTCGACGTGGTGGTGCGCGGCATCCGGTCCGGCCTGCCCCTCAACGACTGCATCCGCATGATCGCCTCGGAATCGCAGGAGCCCTTGCGCTCCGAGTTCCGGACCGTGGTGGAGTCCCAGACGATGGGGATCTCGATGGGGGAGGCGCTCGCCAAGCTCCACGAGCGCGTCCCCGTCCCCGAGACGAACTTCGTCGCCATCGTGATCGGCATCCAGCAGAAGTCCGGCGGCAACCTGTCGGAGGCGATCGGCAACCTCTCGAGGGTGCTGCGCGAGCGCAAGAAGATGAGGGACAAGGTGCAGGCCATGAGCATGGAGGCCAAGGCCTCCGCGAGCATCATCGCCGCGCTGCCCTTCGTGGTCGCGGCCCTCACCTACTTCTCGAGCCCGCAATATATCGAGCTGCTCTGGAAGACGCAGGCGGGCCAGTTCGCCCTGCTGATCTCCGCCGCCTGGATGACGATGGGCGTGGTCGTGATGAAGAAGATGATCAACTTCGATGTCTGAGGAACGCCGCGGCCGGGCGATCCGCCCGGGCGCGGGACGTGACGGGCGGCATGCGAGGGGACGGAGGGTGCGGGACCAATGGTGAGCGTGATCCTGGAGAAGGTGACCGACCCGCAATTCGTGGCGATGGTGCTCGTCGCGATCGCGGCGGCCGGCACGGTCTACAGCCTGGCGCTTCCGCTCTTCGAGCGCAGCGACCTGTCGAAGCGGATGAAGGCCGTGGCGGTCGAGCGGGACCGGATCCGCGCCCGCGAGCGCGAGCGCCTGGCCCAGGGCCAGCAGCGCGCGAGCCTGCGCCAGGCGCCCAAGGCCTACATGAAGGACATCGTGGACCGCTTCAAGCTCGGCGACTGGCTGGGCACGGAGACCGCCAAGCGCCAGCTCCTCATGGCGGGCTATCGCGGGCAGCAGGCGGAGGTCGCATTCCTGTTCTTCCGGCTCGTCATGCCGGCGGGCATGCTGCTCCTCGCGCTCGTCTACCTGTTCGTCCTCAACGTTCTCAACCAGCCGTTCGCGATCCGCCTGGGCCTCGTGATCAGCGCCACCTATGTCGGCGTCAAGCTGCCCGAGATCTTCCTGTCCAACACGATCCAGAAGCGGCAGGCCTCGATCCGGCGCGCCTGGCCGGACTCGCTCGACCTCCTGCTGATCTGCGTCGAGGCGGGCATGTCGATCGAGCAGGCGTTCCGCCGGGTCAGCACCGAGGTCGGCACCCAGTCCGTGCCGCTGGCGGAGGAGCTCACCCTGACCACGGCCGAGCTGTCCTACCTTCCCGAGCGCCGTCTCGCCTACGAGAACCTCGCGACGCGCACGGGACTCGAGCCCGTCAAGTCGATCACCACCGCCCTCATCCAGGCCGAGCGCTACGGCACGCCGGTGGGCACCGCCCTGCGCGTGCTGGCGCAGGAGAGCCGCGATCAGCGCATGAACGAAGCGGAGAAGAAGGCGGCGGCCCTGCCCCCGAAGCTCACGGTGCCGATGATCCTGTTCTTCCTGCCCGTGCTGTTCGTCGTGATCATGACGCCGGCCCTGACCCAGGTCTTCGGCTGGAAGTAGGGGACGCGCGGGCCTCGCGCTCGATCAGGGCGTGGGGGCGGGGCCATGGACGCCCTCCTCGCCCCCGTGCTCGAGCCCGCGGGCCAAGCGCAGGCCGTGACCTTGGCTTCTCCGGAATCGTGGTTGCGGCGGCACTGGGGTGGATCATCGCGGGGCGGCTCGCCGGATCCGCGGCGGGCGTGGGACGCCCGCGCTCGTCTCCCGCCTCGCGGCCGCGGCGCAGGTGGCCTTCCGCGATCCTGGCGGGCACGGCGCCGGGCGCTGTCTCGTAGCCGGCGGCGCTGGCGGGCTTCCGCCCGTCAGGCGCCCGGCTTGGCGGGCGGGCGGGCGCCGCGACCGCCCTCGGCGTTGCGCAGCGCCTTCCAGCTGTTGGGCTGGGCCATCATGCCGCGCAGGGCCAGGACGTTGGCCTCGGCCTCCGCGGGAGGCAGGGCGCGCCGCAGGATCTCCTCGGCTTCCGGGAGCTTGCCCTGGAGGCCGAGCACCAGGGCGAGGTTCTGGCGGACGCGGCCGTCGGCCCGCGGATGCAGGGCCGCCTGGCGCAGCGTGCGCTCGGCCTCCGGCAGGCGCTTGGCCAGCGCGAGGGACAGGCCGAGATTCGACAGCACGGTCGGCTCGCCGGGAACGATCCGCAGGGCGCTCTCGTAGAGGGACTGGGCGCGGGCATGCTCCCCCATCTGGTCCGCGACCGTGCCCTGGGCCGAGAGGATGCGCCAGTCCGGGCGCTCCGGGAGATGGGCGCGCGCCAGCACCTCCGCCGCTTCCTTGAGGCGCCCGATATCGGCCAGGGCGCGGCCATAGGCGCCCAGCAGCTCGAAATGACGCGGATTGCGGATGGCGGATTGCTGCAGCACGGCGACGGCCTGGGCGCGCTGCCCCTGGGCGCGCAGCACGGCTGCGTAGCCGATCGCCGCCGCGGGGTCGGTGGGATTGGCGTCGAAGCGCTTCGACCAGGCTTCCGCGTCCCTCTGCAGCGTCTCGGGCGCGGCCGTCGCGATGGAGCCGGTGGTCTCGGGGCCGCGCCGGGACACGCAGCCGGCCGCCGCGAGGGCGATCAGGGCCGCGGCCCCGAGCATCCGGCAGCGACGGGCGACGGGCTGGCCTTGCGGCGGGCACCACGGCATGACACGAACTCCGGTCGCGCCCGGCCGTGCGCCGGGCTCCCCCCATTTGTCGTCCGTTAACCCTAACGGACCGTAAAGGCCGGACCGCCCATGCCTCATCCCCTGCTCAGCCCCGCCGATCCCGGCGCCCGTCCGATCTGGCTCGTGAGCGAGGAGACCTGGAGCGCCACGGCCAGGGGCCTGCCGGAGGTCGCGCACGCCTTCGCGGCCGCTCAGGGGTTCGAGCCCAAGCCCGGGCGCACCGCGCTCCTGCCCGGTCCCGACGGGGCGCTCGCGAGCGTGCTGCTCGGGGTCGAGGGGGAGGGGGCCAAGCGGGCCGATCCCTTCCTGGCCGGCAAGCTGCCGGGGCTCCTGCCCGAGGGCGTCTACCGCTTCGCCGTCGCTCCGGCGGACCCGACCCTCGCGACCCTGGCCTGGCTGATGGGCGGCTACGCGTTCCGCCGCTACAAGGCGGGACCGCAGAAGGCCGCGCGGCTCGTGCCCCCCGACGGCGTGGACGCCGGGGAGGTCGCCCGGATCGCCGCCGCGGTCGCCCTGGGCCGCGACCTCGTCAACACGCCCGCCAACGACCTCCTCCCCGACGGCATCGAGGAGGCGGCCCGGGCGGTGGCCGGGCGCCACGGCGCCGCCGTCTCGGTCGTCGCCGGGGACGATCTGCTCGCCGCGAACTTCCCCATGATCCACGCGGTCGGTCGCGCCTCGTCGGTCGCGCCGCGGCTTATCGACATCGCCCACGGGCCCGCCGACGCGCCCAAGGTCACGATCGTGGGCAAGGGCGTGGCCTTCGACACGGGCGGGCTCAACATCAAGCCCGAATCCGCCATGCTCCTGATGAAGAAGGACATGGGCGGCGCCGCCGCGGCGCTGGCGCTCGCCGACATGGTGATGGGATCGGGGCTGCCGCTCCGCCTGCGGGTGCTGATCCCGGCGGTCGAGAACGCGATCTCGGGGAGTGCCTTCCGCCCCGGCGACGTCCTGCCGAGCCGCAAGGGGCTCACGGTCGAGATCGGCAACACGGACGCGGAAGGCCGCCTCATCCTCGCCGACGCGCTCGCCCTGGCCGACGAGGAGGCGCCGGACCTCGTCGTCGATTTCGCGACGCTCACGGGGGCGGCCCGCGTGGCGCTCGGGCCCGACCTGCCGCCCTTCATGACCGAGGACGACGCTCTCGCCGCCGATCTCGACCGCCTGTCGACGGCCGTGAACGATCCGGTCTGGCGCCTGCCGCTGTGGCCGCCCTACGCCGCGATGCTCGAGTCCAGGATCGCCGACATCAACCACATCTCGGGCGGCCCCTTCGCGGGCTCGATCACGGCGGCGCTCTTCCTGCGCCGCTTCGTCACCGCCGCGCGGGCGCATGTCCACTTCGACATCTATGCCTGGACGCCCAAGCCCCTGCCGGGCCGCCCCGAGGGCGGCGAGGTCCAGGCGGCGCGGCTGGTCTACGCGCTGCTGAGGGAGCGGTACGGGCGGTGAGGGACCACCCGACCGGTGGCTTGCTCCAACCCCGCTCCATCCCGCTCTCTCCCTCCTTCTGATGGGCCCGCGAAGCGAGCCTCGAGGGGCGCTCCAGGGATTGCCGACGCTGTTGGAGCGTGGTGCGTGCTTCGAGGCCCGGCTCGCGCCGGGCACCTCGGCATGAGGGGAGATCGCTGGATCGGCGTGGGACCCCCTCGCTCCCGGCCTCTCTCCTCCTGGGAGAGGGGAGCCCTCACAACCCGCTGGGGAACGCCTCCGCGCCCGCGTGATCGGACGGCTCCGCGCCGGGCAGGACCGTGACCGCGCTCGTCTCCTCGAACCACACCATCGCGTCGAATTGGTCCGGCAGCACCGCCTCGAAATAATGGCTCTGGCGCTCGGTCTCGGGCCGGTAGATCACGCCGATGGCCCGTTCCAGGCGCGGCTCGGCGAGGGCCTGGCGCAGCCCCGCCCGCTCCCCGCCGCGCAGCACGGTGAGGGAGCGGGGGTGGCCCGCGGCGCGGAGCAGGGCCTCGTGGCTGTCCTCGCGGGCCGGGCGCACCTGCTTGATCTCCATGGGCCCGTCCCAGTCCGTGGCGGCCGCCACCGTGCCCCGGTCGGTGGAGAAGCCGATCAGCGCCGCCTCGTCCCGAAAAGCCGTGCGGCACAACTCGCCGATGTTGAACTCGCCCTCCCACCCCATGGCGGTGGCGGCCGCGTTGCCGATATGGGAGTTGTGGGCCCACACGACGGCCTTGGCCTCGGGCCCGCGCCGGTCGAGGAGGTGGCGCAGCGTATCGAACATGTGCCGATCGCGCAGGTTCCAGGATTCCACCGAGCCCCGGTACATGACCCGGTAGTACTGCTCGGCCGCGCGCACGATGCGGGCGTTCTGCGCCGCGTCGAAATAGGCCTCGCCGTCCCGGGCGCCATAGGCCCCGCGCTTCTGCAGCAGGTCGTGCAGGATCTCGGCGACCTTGTCCTCGCAGGGGTGCTTGCGCCCGAACACCACCTCGCGGCCGTAGCGCTCCGGCTGGGCGAACCAGGGCGACAGGCAGGCGAAGCGCTCCCGGGCCCGGCGGGCGGCGTCTGCGTCGACCCCGTCGAGATAGGCGACGACCTCCTGCATGGAACTCCCGAGGCTGTAGACGTCGAGGCCGCGGAACTCGACCCGGTCGCCGTCGGCGCGGGAGCCGTTCCACTCCCGCAGCCAGTCCACCAGGACCATCACCTCCTCGTTGCGCCACATCCAGCGGGGAAAGCGCGCGAACGCGTCCTCGGGGAAGGGCTCGTCGCCCCCATCCCGCACGAAGCGGTCGATCACGGCGGCGTCGGGCCAGTCGGCCTCGACCGCCACGATGGTGAAGCCGTGGCGCTCGACGAGGCGCCGGGTGACGGCGGCCCGCGCCCGGTAGAACTCCGAGGTGCCGTGGGTGGCCTCGCCGAGCAGCACGACGCGGGCGTCGCCAAAGCGGTCGAAGGCCGCCGCGAAGGCCTCCTCGGAGGGGTCGGGGAGGGGCTCGGCGGCGGATTTGAGGGTCTCGACGAGGCCGCGCTCGTCGGCGGACGTGCGGAAGAGGGCCATGGCTCACCCGGGGCTGAGGAAACGCGCGACCGCGGCGTCCACCAGGTCGGGGGGAACGACGTGGCCGCCGGAGAACTCGCGATAGTCGACCTCGTATCCGCCCTCGCCGAGCACGCGGGCGAGGCGCCGGCCGCATCTGTCCACGGGCAGCACCTCGTCGCGGTCCCCGTGGCTGATGAAGACGCGCGGGCGGCCCGCGGTCACGGCGGGCGCCGCGAAGCCGGGCGAGAAGGCGAGCACGTCGCGGAAGAGGTCGCCGTTGGCGAGCCCCAGGCAGAGCGCGTAGGAGCCCCCGTCCGAGAATCCGCCCACCGCGATGCGCGCGGGATCGATCGCGACCGAACCGAACACCCGCCTCAAGGAGCGGTCCAGGAAGGCCACGTCGGGGCCGTAGCCCCCGCGGATCACGTCCCAGGTGCCCCCTCGCGAATCGGGCGCGAGCACCACGAACCCCGCGGCCTGCGCCGGACGCTCCATGAGCCCGACGACGTGGGCCGCCTCGCCACCGGCGCCGTGCAGCATCACCACGAGGGGGACGGGCTTTTGGGCGTCGAGGCCCGCCGGCACGAAGACGAGCCCGTCGCGCGCCCCGTCGAGGCCGAGCCGCGACACGCCGGCCGTCCCGCCCGCGGGCGGAGCGATGACCTGCGGGCGCGCCTGCAGCCGGCCCTTGGCGGTCGCGTCGGCGGTCCGGTCCGAGCCCGGGGGCTGCGCCATGTCGGCTCCATTCGCGCTGGTCGTCGAGAACGGGGGGAGCGCCGAAGGGTTCCGGGGCGCCTCCCCTCCCTCGGGGATGAGAGAGCCGGGTGAGGGATCACGTTGGGAGGTTCGCTCGACGCCTCCGGTTGTCGTCGCCGGCCTTGAGCCGGCGATCCAGGGGGCGGCTGGTGCCTGGACTCCCGGGTCAAGCCCGGGGACGATGGGTGGTGAGGGGAGGAGCAAGCGGGTTGGTGCGCTTGCCCGATCCGCGGCGCCTCGCGCCAATCTCTCATCCGGCGGAGGGGATCATCCCCTCGCGCAATCCGCGATCAGCCGTCGCAGGAAGCCCTCGCCGGCGGCGAGCTCGTCCAGGGCGATGTACTCGTCGGGTTGGTGCGCCCGGTCGATGGAGCCCGGGCCGCAGACGATGGTGGGGATGCCGGCGGCCTGGAAGTGGCCCGCCTCCGAGCCGTAGGGCACCGTGACGGTGCCGTTGCGTCCCGCGAGCCGGAGCGCCAGGCGCTCGGCCTCGGAGCCGGGATCGGGGGCGAGCCCCGGCACCGACACCTCGAGGCGGGTCTCGATGCGCCCCGCCGCGCCGAAGCGGTTGAGACGGGTGCGCTCGACCTCGGCGGAGAGCGCCGCGAAGCGGGCCGGGATCTCGGCGGGGTCGAGGCTCGGGATGCCGCGGAACTCCCAGGCGAAGGAGCAGGTCTTGGGCAGGATGTTGCGCGCCGTGCCGCCCTGGATCGTGCCGACATGCACGGTGGTGTGGGGCGGGTCGAAGCGACCCGAGGGGTCGCCCCGCGTCGCCATGTCGTCGGCGATGCGGTTGAGCCCCGCGATCAGCTCGGCCGCGGCCATCACGGCGTTGGCGCCCAGCTCCGGCTTCGAGGAATGAGCCTCGACCCCGTGCACGACCGTGTCGAAGGTCACGACGCTCTTGTGGGCGTCCGCGACCTCCATGCCGGTCGGCTCGCCCACGATCACCGCGCGGGGGCGCGGCAGGCTGGCGCCGAAGCGCGCGATGGTGTCGACGACGCCCAGGCACGTGGTCTCCTCGTCGTAGGAGAGCATCACGTGGAGCGGCACCGCGAGCCCCGCCTCGACCATGTCGGGCACGAGCGCCAGGGCGAGCGCGCAAAAACCCTTCATGTCGACGGCGCCGCGGCCATAGGCGCGCCTGTCCGCGACGCGCAGGGCATAGGGGTCGCTCGTCCAGGCCTGGCCCGCCACGGGCACGACGTCGGTGTGGCCCGAGAGCACGATGCCGGGGCGATCGGCCGGCCCGATCGTGGCGAACAGCGCCGCCTTGGTGCCGTCGGCGTTGGGGACCCGGACATGGGGCACGCCCCAGGCGTCGAGATAGCCCGCCGCGAAGTCGACGAGGGCGAGGTTGGATTTTTGGCTCTCGGTGTCGAACGAGACGAGGCGGGCCAGCATCTCGACCGGCACCATCCGAGGGGGTCGCGCGGTCAATGCACCACTCGCTTGGCGTGGGGACTGTCCAGGGAGAAGGCGGGGATCTCCGCCTCGAAGGTCTCGCCCGCGCCGGTGCGCAGGACGTAGTGGCCGGCCATGGTGCCGTCGGGGGTCTCGAGGGGGCAGCCGCTGGTATAGTGAAAGCTCTCGCCGGGGCCGAGAACGGGCTGCTTGCCGACGACGCCGGCCCCGCGCACCTCCTGGACCCTCCCCAGGCCGTCGACGATGCGCCAGTAGCGGGTGAGGAGCTGCACGCGCTCCAGGCCGCCATTGATGATCTCGACCGTATAGGCGAAGAAGAAGCGTCCCTGCTCGGGGGACGATTCCTCCTCCATGAAGCGGGGCGTCACCGTGACGGTGATGCCGCGGGTGCGGGCCGTGTACATGGGTCGCGCTCGTGGGAGCCCGCCGCGACGGCGGGCCCCTCCCGTGGTATGCCCCGTGATCCCCTCAGTCAACGCCGCCCCCGCGCCTGCCTCGTCCGGAGCCCCGCATGCTTGACGGAGCCCTTCGCCGCCTGATCGATCCCGCCCTGGACCGGGCGGGCGCGCGGCTTGCGCGGCACGGGGTCGGGGCCGACGCCCTCACGCTCGCGGGCCTCGTCCTGGGCCTCGCCTGCGCCGGCGCCGTCGTGGCGGGGCTCGACGCGCTCGCGCTGGCGCTGCTGGCGGCGAACCGCCTGTGCGACGGGCTCGACGGCGCGGTGGCGCGGGCGACGCGGCGCACCGACCGGGGCGGCTTCCTCGACATCGTGCTCGATTTCGCCTTCTACGGCGCGGTCCCGCTGGCCTTCGCCCTGCGCGAGCCGGCGGCGAACGCCCTGCCAGCCGCGGTCCTGCTCTTCGCCTTCTACGTCAACGGCGCGAGCTTCCTCGCCTTTGCGGCCGTGGCGGCCAAGCGCGGGCTGGAGACGCGGGTCCAGGGGCTCAAGTCGATCTATTTCTCGGCGGGCCTCGCGGAGGGCTTCGAGACCATCCTCGTCTTCGCGGCCATGATGGCCTGGCCCGGGCATTTCGCGCTCATGGCCTATGCCTTCGCGGGCCTGACCCTCATGAGCGCGCTGGCGCGCGTCGCGCTCGCCTGGGGCGCGTTCCGGGACGAGGAGGGGTGAGGGCACCTCCCTCACGCGCGTTCCGGCGCGGCGCCGGGCGGCGCGACGAGCCATGCGGCGAGCGCGAGGCCCGCGAGCGCGCCCGCGACCTGGGCGAGCACGAAGGCCGGCACGTCCCCCGGCGCGATCCCGGCGAAGGTCGCGGTGAGCGCGCGCGCCAGGGTGACGGCGGGGTTCGCGAAGGAGGTCGAGGCCGTGAACCAATAGGCCGCCGTGATGTAGAGGCCCACCGCGACGGGGACCGCCTCGACGCGGTGGCGCACCACCGTCACGACCGTGAGGAGAAGGCCGAAGGTCGCGACGAACTCGGCGAGCCAGAGGGGCGGTCCCGTGCGGGCCGTCCTCCCGAGCTGGAGGAGCGGCAGGTCGAACATGGCATGGGCCGCGAGCGTGCCGAGGCATCCGCCGAGGATCTGGGCCAGGACATAGGGCGCGAGCGCGGCCCGGGAGAGCCCGCCCGTGATCGTCATGGCGAGCGACACCGCCGGGTTGAGATGCGCGCCCGAGATCGGGCCGAGCGCCAGGATCAGCACCACGAGGATCGCCCCCGTGGGCAGGGTGTTGCCGAGGAGCGCGAGGGCGACGTTGCCGCCGGCCAGGCGCTCGGCCATGATCCCGGAGCCCACGACGGTGGCCACCAGCAGCCCGGTGCCCAGGGCCTCGGCGACGGCGCGGCGCGCGAGCGGGCCGCTCATGCGCTCGCCACCCGCCTGCCGCGCTCGTCCACCACCCGCTCCCCATCCTCCTTGACGAACTCGCCCCGCTGGGGCGGCAGGAGGTCGATCACCTCCTCGGACGGGCGGCACAGCCGCACGCCGTTCGGCGTCACCACGATGGGGCGGTTGATGAGGACCGGATGGGCCGCGACGGCGTCGAGGATCGCGTCGTCGCCGAGGGCCGGATCGCCCAGGCCGAGCTCGGCATAGGGCGTGCCCTTCTCCCGCAGGAGCGCCCGCAGGGGCAGCCCCATGCGCGCCGCGAGCTCCCGCAGCATGGCACGCGAGGGCGGCGTCTTGAGGTACTCCACCACGTGCGGCTCGACGCCCGTGTTGCGGATGAGGCCTAGGGCGTTGCGCGAGGTGCCGCAGGCGGGGTTGTGATAGATGATCACGTCCATGGTCAGGCTTCCGTGGGCTGGCGGCGGGGCGAGGACACGGCGACGGGTGGACCGCACATCTCGGGCTGGCCGCCGCAGCAATCCTGGAGCAGGAACGCGGCGAGAGCCCGGGCTCGTCCGGGATTGGCGCGATAGATGATCGACCGGCTGCGGCGCTCGGCGCGCACGAGGCCGGCCCGCGCCAGCACCGCGAGATGGGTGGAGAGCGTGTTGTGCGGCACGGCCAGCCGCCGCGCCACCTCGCCGGCCGCGAGCCCGCCCGGCTCCTCGGCCACGAGCGCCCTGAACGCCTCAAGGCGGGTGCCGTGGGCGAGGGCGGCGAGCGCGAGGAGGGCGTCGTCAATGTCCATGTGTCGTCGATACTCGACATGTCGACGGAAGGGAAGGGCCGTTGTTCTTGCGAGTCCCTCACCCCGGGCTTGGCGCCCGCGAGGCCCTCCGCTACAGACCAGTCGGGGGATCGAGGCTGCCATGATCGCGCTGAGGGACGGAATCCAATCGGACGGGGCGATCGCGCGCCTGCACGAGGCGGGCGCGATCCGGCCGCTCACCGCTTTCGCCCCCGACCAGATCCAGCCCGCGAGCCTCGACCTGCGGCTGGGCCGGCGCGCCTGGCGGGTGCGGGCGAGCTTCCTGCCCGGCCCAAGCCGCCCGGTGCTCGACCGGCTCGCCTCCATCGCCCTCCACCCGGTCGACCTCACCCCCGGCGCCGTCCTGGAGACGGGCTGCGTCTACATCGCCGAGCTCCAGGAGGGCCTCGCCCTGCCGCCTGGCCTCGTGGCGGCCGCCAACCCGAAGAGCTCGACCGGGCGCATCGACGTCTTCACCCGCGTGATCACGGACCGCGGACGCGAGTTCGACATGGTGGAGGCCGGCTACGAGGGCCCGCTCTATGCCGAGATCTCGCCCCGCACCTTCCCCGTCCTGGTGCGGACGGGCTCGCGCCTGTCCCAGCTGCGGTTCCGCCAGGGACCGGCCCGCCTCGACGACGAGCGCCTGAGAGCGTTGCACGCCCGCGAGGCGCTCGTCACCTCGGCCGAGCCCTCGATCCAGGGCGGCGTCGCGGTCTCCGTCGACCTGATGGGCTTTCCGCCCGGCGGCCTCGTGGGCTACCGAGCCAAGCGCCATACGGGCCTCGTGGACGTCGACCGGGTCGGCGCGTACCGCATCGCGGAGTTCTGGGAGCCGATCGCCGCGTCGGACTTCCGCGAGCTCATCCTCGATCCCGGCCAATTCTACATCCTCGCCTCCAAGGAGGCGGTCCTGGTGCCGCCCGACCACGCCGCCGAGATGGTGCCCTTCGATCCCCTGGTGGGCGAGTTCCGGGTCCATTACGCGGGCTTCTTCGATCCGGGCTTCGGCCATGGCGAGGCGGGCGGCGCGGGGGCCCGCGCGGTGCTCGAGGTGCGCTCGCGCGACGTGCCCTTCGTGCTCGAGGACGGGCAGATCGTCGGCCGGCTCGTCTACGAGCGCATGGCCGAGCGCCCGGCCCGCCTCTACGGGGCGGGGGTGGGTTCGAACTACCAGGCTCAAGGTTTGAAGCTCTCGAAGCACTTCGCCTGAGGGCGGGAACCCCGGCCGAGCTTGGCCGTTGACCGGCGCATGGCCTGGGAGCCGAACCTCACCTTCGTCACCGACCACCTCGCGATCGGCGGCAGCTTTCCCGTCGAGCGGGCCGAGCACCTGGCGCGGGCGCTTGCCATCCGCGCGGTGGTCGACCTGCGCGACGAGGCCCGCGACGACCCCGCCGCCCTGGAGGGGCACGGCCTCGCCTTCCTGCACCTGCCGACGCTGGACCACCACGCGGTCTCGCAGGCGATGCTGGACGAGGGCGCCGCCTTCGTGGGCTCCCATCTCGATCGCGGCGAGCGGGTGCTCGTTCATTGCGAGCACGGCATCGGCCGCTCGGCGACGCTGGCGCTCTGCGTGCTCGCGGCCCGGGGCCACGACCCGCTCGGCGCCATCGCGCTCGCCAAGGACCGGCGCGCCCTCGTGTCGCCGAGCCCGGCGCAATACGAGGCCTGGGCCGCTTGGCTCGCGCGCCACGGCCTGCCCCCCGCGCCCCCCTTCGAGGCCTTCGCGGCCATCGCCTACCGCCATCTGCGGGAGGCCTGATGCTGGTCTATGGCGATCCCGTGCGGGTCGAGGACCCGGCCGCGCTGCTCGCCCGCATCGCGGCGGCCTGGCGCGAGGCCGCGGGGGCGCCTCCCGGCATCGCGCGCCATGCCCGGATCGCCGCCGCGCTGGTGGAGGCGGGCCGCCTCGCGCAAGCGCTGGCCGACCTCGCCTTCGAGGCGCGGGGGCGGATCGACGAGCGCGATCCCGCGGACGAGGCCCGGATGGGCTTGTGCCTGGCACTGGGACGCGCGCTCGCCGCGTCGTGGGACTCCGGGTTCGTCGACCTGCCGCCCCCCGACGAGGGGGCGCTCGCGGCCTGCGCGGGCTTGGCGATGCCCGCGCGGGTGACCCTCAAGCGGCCGGAGGGCTACGCCTTCTACGCCCTCTATCCGGAGGCGATCCTCGCCGCGGCGCGGCGCCTGGGGCCGAGCGGGCGCACCCGCGTCGTGGGCATCCGCAGCATCGGGACGGGGCTCGCCGCCGTCGCGGCCGCGGCCCTCGGCGATCCCGCGCCCGTCACCGTGCGGCCCACGGGGCACCCCTTCGCCCGCGAGGCGCGGCTCGGGCCGGCGCTCGGCGCGCATCTGACGGACGGCATCGACCGGGTCGTGATCGTGGACGAGGGGCCGGGCCTGTCGGGCTCCTCCTTCGGGGCGGTGGCGGACGCGATCGAGGCGCTCGGCATGGCGCGCGGGCGCATCGCCTTCCTGCCGAGCCATGGCGGCGATCTGGGCCCGCAGGCGAGCGCGGCGCATCGGGCGCGCTGGGCCGGCGCGGTCCGCCCCGTGGTGGCGATGGACGCGCTCGTCCTCGACGGCGATGAGCCGGCTCATCGTCTGGCGTCCTGGGTGGCGGCTCTGGTCGGCTCCCTCGACGGGCCCCTGGAGGAGATCTCCGGCGGCGCCTGGCGCTCGCGCATCCTCGGAGCCGACGAGGCGCGCTGGCCTGCCGTCGCCGCGCACCAGGAACGGCGCAAGTTCCTGGCCCGCGCAGGCGGGCGGACCTGGCTCGTGAAGTTCGCCGGGCTGGGCGAGGACGGCGAGCGGATCGCGGGCATGGCGGCGCGCCTCGCGGAGGCGGGCTTCACGCCGCCCGTGGCGGGCTTCGTTCACGGCTTCCTGGTCCAGCGATGGCTGGACGACGCCCGTCCGCTCGATCCCGCGCAGGTGGATCGGCCGGCACTCCTGGCGCAGCTTGCCCGCTATCTCGCGGCTCGGGCGCGCCTGTTCCCGGCCGCGCCGGGGGAGGGAGCCTCGGGCGAGGCCCTCGCCGCCATGGTCCGGCGCAACGTCGCCCTGGCGCTTGGCGACCCGGCAGGTGAGGCGGCAGGGCGGATCGCGGATGCGTTGCCGGCAATGGATCCAGGTTTCGGGCGTATCGCCACCGACAATCGGCTGCAGTCTCACGAGTGGCTCGTCGGGTCCGGCGGACGGCTGTGGAAGACCGACGCCGTCGACCACCATGCCGCCCACGATCTCGTCGGGAGCCAGGATCTCGCCTGGGACGTGGCGGGCGCCGCCGTCGAGCTGGGGCTCGCCCCGGACGAGACGGAGGCCCTGTGCGACGCCATCGCGGCGCAAGGCGGGGCCATTGTCGACCGGGCGCGGCTGTCCGCCCTGCCGATCGCCTATCTCGCCCTCCATCTCGGCCGCGCCCGCTTGTCCGCGCAGGCGCTCGCCGGCTGGCCGCAGGAGGCGCGGCGTCTCGACGGGGAGGCGGCCCGCTACGAGGGGCGGATCCGGGCGCTGCTCGCGCGGGCGTGATCCGCGCGCTCGCGAGGGAACGAAGGATCGGGTTCGGCGTTGTCGCCGTCAGTCCCTTCCCAGCACGGTGATCACGTGTCCACCACGCGCGCCCCGACTCCGTCCGCCGAATCCCCTCGCCTCACCCCCGATATCCAGGCCCGCCTCGGCAAGGAATTGTCGAAGCTCTACACCGCCTTCGGCGACACGCCCCTGCCGCAGCGCTTCATCGAGCTCATCGCCCGCCTCGAGGAGATGGAGCGCCAGCAGCCGCGCGCCATCGAGCCGGCCTTGCGCGACGAGATGCTCGCGGCCCTGCCCTCGCTTCGCGCCTTCGCGATCTCGCTCACCAACAACGTCGACGCGGCGGACGACCTCGTCCAGGAGACGATCCTCAAGGCCTGGAAAAACATCGACCGTTTCGAGCGCGGCACCAACCTGAACGCCTGGCTCTTCACCATCCTGCGCAACCAGTTCCACACGGTCTGGCGCAAGCAGCGGCGCGAGGTGGAGGATCCGGACGAGGCGCATGCCGCCAAGCTGCGCTCGATCCCCGCGCAGCCCGGCCACCTGGCGCTCATCGAGATGCGCGAGGCGCTGGAGAAGCTGCCCCCCGACCAGCGCGAGGCGCTGCTGCTGGTCGGCGCCGAGGGCCTCTCCTACGAGGAGGCCGCCCAGATCTGCGAGGTCGCGGTGGGCACCATCAAGAGCCGCGTCAATCGCGCCAGGAAGCGCCTGGCCGAGCTCCTGTCCATCGAGGACGAGGAGGATTTCGGGCCCGACCGCGTGACCCGGGCGGCGCTGCTGGTGGAGTGAGCGGCGGCGCTCCCCGGCGTCGATCATCCCGTCCTCACCCTCGTCCTGAGGTGCCCCACGCAGCGGGGCCGCGAAGGGCGCTCCGATGGTCTCCGGACGGGTATAGCAACGTCCCGCGTGCTTCGAGGCCCGGCTCACGCCGAGCACCTCAGCAGGAGTTGGTTAGGACAAAGCCGGCAGCTCTAGCAGGAACAAAAAACCCCGCGGAGCGCTGGCTCCGCGGGGTTCTTGCTGTCTGGACCTGAGCGGCCGTTACGCGCTCAGGGCCTCGCGCTGCTTCTCGGCGCGCTTGCGGTCGTTGGGGTCGAGGATCGCCTTGCGAATGCGGATCGACTTCGGCGTCACCTCGACGAGCTCGTCGTCCTGGATCCAGGCCAGCGCCTTCTCGAGCGTCATCCGGATCGGCGGCGTGAGGCGCACGGCCTCGTCCTTCGAGGTGGTGCGGATGTTGGTGAGCTTCTTGCCCTTGAGGACGTTCACCTCGAGGTCGTTGTCGCGGTTGTGGATGCCGATGATCATGCCCTGGTAGACCTTCCAGCCGGGCTCGATCACCATGGGGCCGCGATCCTCGAGATTCCACAGGGCGTAGGCCACCGCCTCGCCGGGCTCGTTGGCGATGAGCACGCCGTTGATGCGGCCGGCGATCTCGCCCTTGTAGGGCTCGTAGGCCTTGAACAGGCGGTTCATGATCGCGGTGCCGCGGGTGTCGGTCAGCAGCTCCGACTGGTAGCCGATGAGGCCGCGGGTGGGAGCGTGGAACACGAGGCGCAGGCGATTGCCGCCCGACGGGCGCATCTCGACCATGTCGGCTTTGCGCTCGGACATCTTCTGCACGACGATGCCCGAGTGCTCCTCGTCCACGTCGATCACCACCTCCTCGATGGGCTCGAGCATCTGCCCCGAGGCCTCGTCCTTCTTCATGACGACGCGGGGACGCGACACGCCGAGCTCGTAGCCCTCGCGGCGCATGGTCTCGATGAGGATGGCGAGCTGCAGCTCGCCCCGGCCCGACACGAAGAACGAGTCCTTGTCGCCCGATTCCTCGATCTTGAGCGTGACGTTGCCCTCGGCCTCCTTGAAGAGCCGGTCGCGGATCATGCGGCTCGTGACCTTGTCGCCCTCCGTGCCCGCGAGCGGGCTGTCGTTGACGATGAAGGACATCGTCACCGTCGGGGGATCGATGGGCTGGGCCTGGATCGGCGTGTCGTTGTCGGGCGCGCAGAAGGTGTCGGCCACCGAGCCCTTCACCAGCCCCGCGATGGAGACGATGTCGCCGGCCTCGCCGATCTCGATCGCCTGGCGCTCCAGGCCGCGGAAGGCGAGGATCTTCGACACGCGGCCGGTCTCGACGAGGTTGCCCTCGCGGTCCAGCACCTTGATGGTCTGGTTCGGCTTCACCGAGCCGGCGGCGATGCGGCCGGTGATGATGCGCCCGAGGAAGGGATTCGACTCGAGCAGGGTGCCGAGCATGCGGAACGGCCCCTCCTCGGTCTTGGCCGGGGGCACGTGCTCCAGGACGAGATCGAACAAGGGCGCGAGGCCCTGGTCCTTGGGGCCTTCGGGCGAGGTCGCCATCCAGCCGTTGCGGCCCGAGCCGTAGAGGATGGGGAAGTCGAGCTGCTCGTCGGTGGCGTCGAGCGCCGCGAACAGGTCGAATACCTCGTTGATGACCTCGCTCGCGCGCGCGTCGGGCCGGTCGACCTTGTTGACCGCGACGATGGGCCGGAGTCCGATCTTCAGCGCCTTCGAGACCACGAACTTCGTCTGCGGCATCGGCCCCTCGGCCGCGTCGACGAGGACGATCACGCCGTCGACCATGGAGAGGATGCGCTCGACCTCGCCGCCGAAATCGGCGTGGCCGGGGGTGTCGACGATGTTGATGCGGGTGTCCTTCCAGACCACCGACGTCGCCTTGGCGAGAATCGTGATCCCGCGCTCCTTCTCGAGGTCGTTCGAGTCCATGGCCCGCTCCTCGACCCGCTGGTTCTCGCGGAACGAGCCGGACTGCTGCAGGAGCTTGTCGACGAGGGTCGTCTTGCCGTGGTCGACGTGGGCGATGATGGCGATGTTGCGCAGGCGCATAGGGGTCTCGAATCGAACGGCCCGGCGCGACCCGCCCCGCGGGGCGGGAGGGAGGGCGGCCGGGCTCTCGGGATGTCTATTGCGCTGCAATATAGGGTGGAAAGAGGGGCCGCAATAGGGCGACGGCGCGTATTTCTCGAGTCGAGCGCGCCAGGCGAAAGTTTAGCCCAAGGATGAAGCGCGCCAGGAAGCCTCTATTCCGCCGCCCGCATCACCGGCGCGCCGTGCTCCTCCAGCCAGCGCCGGCGCTCCGCGATGGCGCGGCGGGCCTGGTCGAGGCCGAGCTGGAAGGCGACGAGGCTGCCCTCGTCGAGCACGCCCTCGCCGGCGCGGGTCAACGCCTGGACCAGGATCCCGTCGGCGTCGCGGTCGAGCCGGTCGAGGTCGGCCTCGCTGCCGGCCACGCGCGCCCCGTGCACGATCGCGAGCAGGTCGCCCAGGAGCCCCATGGTGCGGGTGCGGGTGCGGTTGGCGGCGCGGCCGACGAGCCCGGCGACCGCCGAGCCCCCCAGGCCCGCCACCATCACGACGAGATAGAACCAGTCGCCGTAGCGCTCGAAGAAGGAGAGCGTCTCGCCGTCGTAATAGGCGGCGGCGCCGGGATGGACGGGAAGCGAGGAGCCCTTGGCGGTGTCGGGCTCCTCGATGCGGTTGGCGAGCGGCACCTCGGCGGAGAGCACCGGGCGCATCACGAACAGGAGGCGCGTGAACTCGGCGATCTCCGCGTCGCCCGTCTCCGCATGGGCCAGGAGGCGATGGGTGACCGAGACCGTGTTGAAGCCGTCGGCCGGCCGCGGGGGCGTGCCGCCGAAGGCGCCGCGCACCACCTCGAAGCTCTGATAGGCCGGCGCGCGCTGGGCGATGGCCTCGGCCTCGGGCAGGGGGACGAAGCCCGGGGGCGCTCCCGTGGCGCGGCTCACCGCCGTCACGACGTCGTTGAGGGATCGCCCGGTGAGCGCGCCGACCGCGAAGATCGCGTCCACGCGGCCCTCCCGCAGGGCCTCGGCGGCCTCGGCCGAGGTCGCGTAGGGCACGAGGCGGATCGCGTCGGCGGGGATCTCGTAATGGGCCAGGATGGCGCCGAAGAGACGCTCGTTGGCGGGGTTGGCGCGGGTCATGGCGACGGCGCGCCCGCGCAGGTCCGACACCCGCGCGATCCCCGAGCCCTCGCGGGTGAGCAGGAGCGCCGGGTTGCGGTGCAGGATCGCGACCGTCTGGCCCTTGCTCGGCAGGTCGATGTCGCTGCGCACCACCGCAAGGTCCGCCTTGCCGTCCTCCAGCGCCGCGGCGCTCGCGCTCAGGCCGTCGGTGAGCACGATCTTGAGGCGCGTCCCCACCCGCTCGCGGGCGAGATATTGCGCGGCCGCCACCACGAGGCGGGTGTCCTCGCTGCCCACGGGGCCGACCGCGACGCGCAGCGTCGTGGGCAGCGTGGCCCAGTGATAGAGCCCCACCCCCGCCGCCACGGCCGCGAGTCCAGCCGCCAGAAGAATGAACAGGGTCCGGCGCATGACGGCTCAAGGTGGCCCCGGCGCCGCCGGAGCGCAATGCGGGGGTCTGCGGATTCGTCGCGGGCCCCGCGCGTCAGGAGGGGCGCGCCCGCATCCCGCCGAGCGGCCAGTCCGGCCGCACCGAGCGCACCATCATGAGCTCGCCCACGTTCTCGGGCGTCAGCAGGCCGACCAGGCGGCCCTCCGGGTCGAGCACGAACAGGGCGGGGGCGCGGGTCGTGGATAGGACCACGAGGCCGCGCTCCAGGGGCTCCTGGGCGCCGATGGTGGGGATCTCCCGGGCCATCACCTCCAGCACCGGCGTGGCCGGCCCGCCGTCGCGCAGGGCCGGGATGAGGTTGTCGCGGGTCACGAGCCCGCGCGGGCGGCCGGCGCCGTCCACGACGGGGAACTCCTTCTGCGAGGTCCGGATGAGGCACGTCACGGCGTCGTCGAGGGTCGCGGTGGGCGCGAGCGTCTCGACCAGGGTCACCATGCCGGCGCGGACCGGCATCTCGCGGGCGACGTCCCGGGTCGCGACGTGCTGCGCCTCGGCGCTCGCCGCGACATAGATGAACAGGCCGATGACGATGAGCATCGGGTTGATGAACAGGCCCGCCAGGGCGAACAGGAAGGCCGCGCCCTGGCCGATGCGCGCCGCGATCCGGGTCGCCTCGGCGTGCGGGCGGCGCATGGCGATGAGCGCGCGCAGGACCCGGCCCCCGTCCATCGGGAAGGCGGGGATGAGGTTGAACAGCACCAGGAACAGGTTGGCGACGGCGAGCCGCGCCACGAGGCTCACCCCCGGATTCTCGATCTGCGCGGCCCGCTCCATGTCGATTGCGGCGCCCAGGCCCAGGAACAGGACGAGGGCGATCGCCACGTTCACGGCGGGGCCGGCGAGGGCCACCACGAGCTCCTCGCGCGGCCGATCGGGGATGCGCTCCAGGCTCGCAACCCCGCCGATGGGCGAGAGCGTCACCTCGGGCGTGCGGATCCCGTAGCGCCGCGCCGCGAAGATATGGCCGAACTCGTGGGCCAGGACGCAGGCGAAGATGAGCACGATGTAGAGCACGCCCTCGAGCGCCGCCTGCTGCCCCCCGGCGCGCCACTGCGCCGCCCCGATCCAGACCAGGAAGAGCAGGAAGGTGACGTGGATGCGCACCACCGTGCCGGCGATGACCGCGATGGGGAAGGACCAGAGCATGCGACGCCTCGTTCGCGGGCGAAGCGGGCCCGCGATGGGCACAACCGGGGCAGGGGGCAGGGGTTTCCCGGAAACAGGGACGCAGGCGGGCGCTCTAGCCGCCGGTCACCGGGTGATCCGATCGGCCGATCACGCCGCCGAGATCGTCGATGGCGTCGTGCAGGGTGTCGAGATAAGGCCTGAACGCGAAGATCCGGTCACGCCGGCCGCCCGTGATCTCGGCCACGATGCCCGCCCGCTCCAGATCGCCGATCAGCTTGCTCGTCGTCGGAAACGTCGCGTCGATGGCGCGCCCCAGGCTGGCGATCGTCACATAGGGCCGCGTGTACATCGTCGCGATGGCGAGGTGGGCCTTGTTGCTGCGGCTGATCTGCGGCGCCCGGCGTGCCAGGTCGTCCCTCAGAGCATTGATCCGTCGCGCCGTTTCGAGCGCCGACCGGGAGATCGCCCGAACGCCGCGCAGGAAGAACTTGAGCCAGCCCTCGAGGTCGCCGTCGTCCCGCGTCGCCTGCAGGCGACGGTAATATTCCGCGCGATGAGCCTTGAAGTAGAGGCTCAGATAAAGCACCGGCCGATGCAGGACCCCGTCGGCGCAGAGCAGCAACGTCACCAGCATGCGCCCGAGCCGGCCGTTGCCGTCCCAAAAGGGGTGAATCGTCTCGAACTGCGCGTGGACCAAGCCGAAGCGAAGAAGGGGCGGTAGCGGAGCCTCGCTGTGGATGAAGCGCTCGAGTTCACCCAGAGCCCGGTCCATCAGCGGTGCCGCGGGAGGAACGAAGGTGGCTTCCGCTAGGGTGCAGCCGGGTGGACCGATCCAGTTCTGGTTTCGTCGGAACTCGCCCGGTGCCCACTCGGCTCCGCGACCATGCTGGAGGAGGCGCCGGTGGGTCTCCCGGATCAGGTTGAGCGTGACGGGTGCCGTCTCGATCTCCTTGAGCGCCCATCGCATCGCGTCGAGATAGTCGACGACGTCCGCGACGTCGTTCGCGGCGAGGTCCGGCTCCACCCCGCTCTCGAACTCGAGAAGATCCTCGAGCGAGGCCTGCGTTCCCTCGATCTGGGAACTCAGGACCGCTTCCTGCCGCATGAAGGCGTAAACGAAGAGGTCGGGATCGGGCAGGGTCAGCGTCGCGCCGTCGAGGCGCGCGAGGGCGCGATCCGCCTCCGAGAGCAGGTTGGCGAGTTCCCCGTCGAGGACGATCGGCGGATCGGGCGGGAGCGGCCGCGGGTCGAAGCAACGGATCGCCCCGTAGGTCACGTACCGGCCGGTCCTCATCCGTTCCCCTCGTTAAAGCGCGCTTGAATCCCCGATCCCATTATCAAAACAGATCGAGGAAAGCTTTAATAGGGGTGAGGCCCGCCTCAGACCCCCATCTTCCGCTTGCGCTGCGCCAGCGTCCTCAGCCGCAGCGCGTTGAGCTTGATGAAGCCCGCCGCGTCGCGGTGGTCGTAGGCGACCGCGCCCTCCTCGAAGGTGACGAGGTCCTGGTCGTAGAGGGAGTAGGGGCTGGTGCGGCCGATCACGTGGACGCCGCCCTTGTAGAGCTTGAGGCGGACCTCGCCGGCGACGAGCTCCTGGCTCCGGTCGATGAGCCCCTGCAGGAGCTCGCGCTCCGGCGAGAACCAGAAGCCGTTATAGATGAGCTCGGCGTAGCGCGGCATGAGCTCGTCCTTGAGGTGCGCGGCGCCGCGGTCGAGGGTGATCGACTCGATGGCCCGGTGCGCTAGCGCCAAGATCGTGCCGCCGGGCGTCTCGTACATGCCGCGCGACTTCATGCCCACGAAGCGGTTCTCGACGAGATCGAGGCGGCCGACGCCGTTGTCGTGGCCCAGCTGGTTCAGCCGGGCGAGCAGCGCGGCGGGCGGCAGCTTCTCGCCATCGACGGCCACCGGGTCGCCCTTCTCGAAGTCGAGGGTGAAGACGACGGCTTTGTCCGGGGCGTCCTGCGCCGCGATGGTGCGCATGTGGACGAACTCCGGCGCCTCGTTGGCCGGGTCCTCCAGCACCTTCCCCTCCGAGGAGGAGTGCAGCAGGTTGGCGTCGACGGAAAACGGCGCCTCGCCCAGCTTGTCCTTGGCGATCGGGATCTGGTGCTCGCGGGCAAAGTCCAGCAGCGCCTCGCGGCTCTTGAACTTCCACTCCCGCCAGGGCGCGATGACGCGGATGTCCGGCTCCAGCGCGTAGTAGGAAAGCTCGAAGCGCACCTGGTCGTTGCCCTTGCCGGTGGCGCCGTGCGCGACGGCGTCGGCGCCCACCTTGCGGGCGATGTCGATCTGGGTCTTGGCGATCAGCGGCCGGGCGATCGAGGTGCCGAGCAGGT
>DASPJU010000420.1:0-4691 GCA_035628475.1 Salinarimonas sp.
TTGCAGGTCCGCGCGAGCCGGGCGAGCTCCGGCGGGAGCCCGTCCGTGGGGGCCCGCGCCGCGAGATCTCCCCTGCGCCAGCGGTCGGCCGTCCGGGCGAGATCCGAGACCGGCCCCAGGACGAAGCGCCGCCCGCCGAAATGCGCGGCCGCGAAGGCCAGCGCGGCGGCGAGCCCCAGGAGAAGGACGTTGCGGGTGCGCGCCTCCGACATCCCGGCATAGACCGTGGCGAGCGGGATCCCCACCGAGACGCCGACGCCGACGGGCGGCTCGTCGACCGTGGTGAAGCCCAGGAGCCGCGCCACCCCGTCATTGGTGTTCTCGGCCGTGGACTGGAGCGTTCCGCCCCGCTCGCTCGTGAGGAGCTGGGGATAGCGGGAGAGCTTCGTGCCCTCGCGCTCGCGGTTGGGGAAGCGCACGAGGATCGTGCCGCTCCGGTCGATGACGGTGATGGAGGAGCGGGGCGGGAAGTCGCCGCTCTTCGTGCCGAGGTAGTTCCGCAGCCAGTCCAGGCGGAGGGTCGTGACGACCACGCCGATGGTTTCGCCGTCGCGCGTGATCCGCAGGGCGAAGGGCAGGACCGGGATGTTGGAGGTGCGGCCCACCGTGTACTCGCCGACGATGAAGGCGTCGGTCTTGAGGGCCTGCTGGAAGTAGGGACGGTCGGGGATCTGGACTGGCGGGCGGTCCGTGCAGCGCTGGCGCCCGCTGGGATCGTAGATCGAGAACGAGGTCGTGGCCGCTGTCGCGCTCTCCAGGCGTCGCAGGAAGGCCGCGCAGTCTGGGTCCTGGAGGCCGAGGACGACGGGGGTGGCCGCGATGGTGGCGAGCTGCGCGCGCACGCCCTCGAACAATCGGTCCATCTCGCCCGAGATCAGGCGGGCGTAGCGCTGGGCGTCGCGCTCCGCCTCGTGCCTGCGGCGCTCGCCGTCGGCCCAGTCGTTGTGGACGAGGAGCGCGGCCGCGGGAGCCACGGCGAGGAGCACGAGGAGGTACAGGCGCAGCAGGAGCGACATGCGCGATCGGCGGCCTTGTCGGAGAGGGCTCGACTATAGCGCCAGTCGTAGCACGTCGTCACGTTGGCAGCGAAACGCGGGACGTGCCGGCCGTCGGCCCAGTGCCGCGGCGGCATCCCGGCCGCCGCGTGTCGTGCATGACCAGGGCCGTCTCGCCGATGCCCTCGGCGAGGGTCTTGCCCTCCTCGCGGGACAGGAGACGGTCGAGCTCGTCCCTGCGGGCCAGGATCCCGTCGCCGATGCGCCTCGACGCGTTGTGACGGACCTTGGGCGTCGCGCGCGACCAGGCCGGGAAAGCTTCTGCCGCCTGGGCGCGGGAGGCGCGCCGGAAGCGGCCGATCAGGTCGCCCGTGTCGGACGGGTGAGATCGGGCGTGGTCCCGGCCGCCCCGACCCACGCGCCGTTGATGAGGGTCGTCGCGGGCACGGGCATGGAGCGCTCCCTACCGGCCCTTGGCCTGGCGCCAGGCCTTGAAGTCGACCAGCGAGCGCTCGTCGGTCGGGGGATAGAGGCCGAGGATGGAACGGCCCTCCAGCACCTTCTCGGTGACGAAGTCTTCGAACGCGGTCATCTCGACCGCCTCGTCGGCGATCTCGTCGGCCAGGTGCGCCGGGATCACCACCACGCCCTCCGCGTCCCCCACCATGACGTCGCCGGGAAAGACCGGCGCGTCGCCGCAGCCGATGGGCACGTTGATGTCGATCGCCTGGTGGAGCGTCAGGTTCGTCGGCGCCGAGGGACGGTTGTGGTAGGCCGGGATCGACAGGCCCTCGATCTCGGGCGTGTCGCGAAAGCCCCCGTCCGTGACGACGCCGGCGACGCCGCGCACCATGAGGCGGGAGATGAGGATGGAGCCCGCCGAGGCGGCGCGCGGGTTCTTGCGGCTGTCCATGACGAGGACGGCGCCCGGCGGGCAGTCCTCCACGGCCTTGCGCTGGGGATGCGAGCGGTCGCGGAAGACGGCGAGTTCGTTGAGGTCCTCGCGCGCCGGCATGTAGCGCAGGGTGAAGGCCTCGCCGACCATGGGTCCCGCGGCCGGGTTGATGCGCCGGATGTCCTGGATCCACTGGTTGCGCAGGCCGCGCTTGTAGAGCGCGGTCATGAGGGTCGGTGTCGCGACGGTCTTGAGCTTGTCGCGGGTTGCCGGCTTGAGGGCCATGGGGGTCTCCGTCAGAAGATGTCGGGCTCGCCGGCGGCCTCGCCGTGAGCGGTCTCGAGGAAATCGAAGTCGCAGCCCTCGTGGGCCTGGCGGATGTGGCGCGAGAACATCCAGCCGTAGCCGCGGCCGAAGCGGGCCCTCGGCTCCGGCAGCAGGGCCCGGCGCATCTCGAGCTCCCCGTCGGACACCTCGAGCGTGATCCGCCGCGCCGGGATGTCGACGCTGATGATGTCGCCGGTGCGCACGAGCGCGAGCGGCCCGCCCACATGGGCCTCGGGCGAGACGTGCAGGATGCAGGCGCCGTAGCTCGTGCCGCTCATGCGGGCGTCGGAGATGCGCAGCATGTCCCGCACCCCCTGCTTCACGAGCCTTTTCGGGATCGGCAGCATCCCCCATTCGGGCATGCCCGGCCCTCCCTGGGGACCCGCGTTGCGCAGGACGAGGATGTGGTCGGGCGTGACGTCGAGGGTCTCGTCGTCGATCGCCGCCCTCATGGCGGGGTAGTCGTCGAAGACGAGGGCCGGGCCGGAATGGCGGCGCAGCCGCGGCTCGCAGGCGGAAGGCTTCATGACGCAGCCGTCCGGGGCGAGGTTGCCCTTCAGGACCGCGAGCGCGCCCTCCCCGTAGATGGCGTTGTCGACGGTGCGGATGACGTCGTCGTCGTAGACCTCCGCCCCCGCGATGTTCTCCCCCAGGGTGCGCCCGTTCACGGTCATCTCGTCGAGATGGAGGTGGTCGCGCAGGCGCGTCATGAGGGCGGGCAGACCGCCGGCATAGTAGAAATCCTCCATCAGGTAGGCGGCGCCGCTGGGGCGCACGTTGGCGATCACGGGGACCTTGCGGCTGGCGATCTCGAAATCGTCGAGGCCGATGGCGTGGCCGGCGCGGCGCGCCTGCGCGATCAGGTGGATCACCGCGTTGGTGGAGCAGCCCATGGCCATGGCGACCGTGATGGCGTTCTGGAAGGCGTCGTGCGTCTGGATGCGCGCGGGGACGAGGTCCTCCCACACCATCTCCACCGCCCGCCGGCCGGCCTCGGCGCACATGCGGATGTGGTTCGCGTCCGCGGCCGGGATGGAGGAGGCGCCCGGCAGGGTCATGCCGACCGCCTCCGCGATCGCCGTCATCGTGGAGGCCGTGCCCATGGTCATGCAATGGCCGTGGGAGCGGGCGATGCCCCCCTCGACCTCGACCCAGTCGCGGTCCGAGATGGTGCCGGCCCGGCGCTCGTCCCAGTACTTCCAGGCGTCCGAGCCCGAGCCCAGCACCCGGCCCTTCCAGTTGCCGCGCAGCATCGGGCCCGCGGGCACGAAGATCGCCGGCAGGCCGGCGCTCGTGGCGCCCAGCAGCAGGCCCGGCGTGGTCTTGTCGCAGCCGCCCATGAGCACCACGCCGTCCACCGGGTGGGAGCGGATCAGCTCCTCCGCGTCCATGGCGAGCATGTTGCGGTAGAGCATGGTGGTCGGCTTGACGAAGTTCTCCGAGAGCGACAGCGCCGGCAGCTCGATGGGAAAGCCGCCCGCCTGCAGGACACCCCGCTTCACGTCCTCGACGCGCTGCTTGAAGTGGGCGTGGCAGGGATTGATGTCCGACCAGGTGTTGAGGATGGCGATCACCGGCCGCCCGGCCCAGTCATGGGGCGCGTAGCCCATCTGCATGATGCGGGAGCGGTGGCCGAAGCCGCGCAGGTCGTCGGGGGCGAACCAGCGGGCGCTTCTGAGGGTGTCGGGCGTCTTGCGGGTCATGGGGCGGGCCGGAACCGAGAGGGGAACGGGAGCGGAGGGCATGGGAGAGAGGCGCGTCAGCCCTCTTCCTGGAAAGCCTCCTCGCGCTTGGCCCGGACGGCGGGGGCCAGCACGGTGACGAGGAGGATGGCGGCGATGGCGAGCAGGACCGCGCTGATCGGGCGCGTGACGAAGACCGTGGCGTCGCCCCGGGCGATGAGGAGGGTCCGGCGGAGGAACTCCTCCATCATGGGCCCGAGCACGAAGCCGAGCAGCATGGGGGCGGGCTCGCAGCCGACCTTGCGGAACACGTAGCCGAGCAGGCCGAACAGGGCCATGAGATGGACGTCGAACGTCGATGTGTTCAGGCTGAAGACGCCCACCGCGCAGAAGACGAGGATCGCCGGGTAGAGCAGGCGGTAGGGCACCGCGATCATGCGCACCCACAGGCCGATGAGCGGCAGGTTGAGCACGAGCAGGAACAGGTTGCCCACCCACATGGACACGACCAGCCCCCAGAAGAGGGCCGGCTGCTCGGTCATCACCGACGGGCCGGGCTGGACGCCCTGGACGATCAGCGCGCCGATCATGAGCGCCATGACGGGGTTCGACGGCACGCCGAGCGTGAGCATCGGGATGAAGGAGGTCTGGGCCCCGGCATTGTTGGCCGATTCCGGACCCGCCACCCCCTCGATCGCCCCGTGGCCGAAATCCTGCGGCCGGGACGACACCTTCTTCTCCAGGGAATAGGCCGCGAAGGAAGCGAGCATGGCGCCGCCGCCGGGCAGGATG
>DASPJU010000421.1:0-8274 GCA_035628475.1 Salinarimonas sp.
CTGAACGCGCTTCCGGGCAAGGGCGTCCACGTCGTCACGGTCAACGACTATCTCGCCCGCCGCGACGCCGACTGGATGGGGCAGATCTACAAGTTCCTCGGCATGTCGGTCGGCGTCATCGTGCACGGGCTCGACGACGACGAGCGCAAAGCGTCTTACGACTGCGACATCACTTACGGGACGAACAACGAGTACGGCTTCGACTATCTGCGCGACAACATGAAGTACGAGGTCGCGCAGATGGTGCAGCGCGGCCACGCCTACGCGATCGTCGACGAGGTCGACTCGATCCTCGTCGACGAGGCCCGCACGCCGCTCATCATCTCGGGGCCGATCGACGACCGCTCGGATCTCTACACCGCCATCGACGCCCTGATCCCGGAGCTCGCCCGCACCGACTACGACCTCGACGAGAAGCAGCGCACGGTGGCGCTGACGGAAGCCGGCAACGAGCGCATCGAGGAGCTTCTCGAGGGCGCGGGCCTCCTCAAGGAGGGCTCGCTCTACGACGCGCAGAACGCGACGCTGGTCCACCACGTCAACCAGGCCCTGCGCGCCCGGACCCTGTTCCAGCGCGACAAGGACTACATCGTCCGCAACGACGAGGTGGTGATCATCGACGAGTTCACGGGCCGCATGATGCCGGGCCGGCGCTACTCGGAAGGCCTGCACCAGGCGCTCGAGGCCAAGGAGCGGGTGACGATCCAGCCCGAGAACCAGACGCTCGCCTCCATCACCTTCCAGAACTATTTCCGCCTCTACGACAAGCTCGCCGGCATGACGGGCACGGCGGCCACCGAGGCCGACGAGTTCATGGAGATCTACAATCTCGAGGTGGTCGAGGTACCGACCAACCGGCCCGTGGCCCGCCTCGACGACGACGACGAGGTCTACCGCACCGTCGAGGAGAAGTACCAGGCGATCATCAAGGACATCCAGGAGGCCTCGGCCAAGGGCCAGCCGACCCTGGTGGGCACGACCTCGATCGAGAAGTCGGAGCTGCTCGCACAGCTTCTGACGCGCCACGGCTTCACGCAGATCGACTTCGGCAGCCGAGACGCTCTCCAGCCCGTCTACCAGGCGGCCCGCGACGGGCGGCCCCAGAAGCACTTCGCGGTGCTCAACGCCCGCTTCCACGAGCAGGAGGCCTTCATCGTGGCGGAAGCCGGCGTGCCCGGCGCCATCACGATCGCCACCAACATGGCCGGCCGCGGCACCGACATCCAGCTGGGCGGCAACGCCAAGATGCGCTACGCCCAGGAGCTCGAGGGGCTGGACGGCGAAGCGCGCGTGCGCCGCGAAGCGGAGATCGCGGCCGAGATCGAGGCCTTCAAGGCCCGCGCGCTCGCCGCCGGCGGCCTCTACGTGATGGGCACGGAGCGCCACGAGTCGCGGCGCATCGACAACCAGCTGCGCGGCCGCTCGGGCCGCCAGGGCGACCCGGGCCGCTCCAAGTTCTTCCTGTCGCTGCAGGACGACCTGATGCGCATCTTCGGCTCCGACCGCATGGACGGCATGCTGACGAAGCTCGGCCTCCAGGAGGGCGAGGCCATCGTCCACCCCTGGATCAACAAGGCGATCGAGCGGGCGCAGGCCAAGGTCGAGGCGCGCAACTTCGACATGCGCAAGAACATCCTGAAATACGACAACGTGATGAACGACCAGCGCAAGGTCGTCTTCGAGCAGCGCAAGGACTTCATGCGCCAGGATTCGGTGCGCGAGACCATCGACGAGATGCGCCGCGGGGTCGTGGACGACCTCGTCTCCGAGCACATCCCCGCCGACGCCTATCCCGAGCAGTGGAACGCGGCCGGCCTCAAGGAGGCGGTGGCGGGCGTGCTCAACCTGGACCTGCCCGTGGACGAGTGGGCCCGCGAGGAGGGCATCGCCGACGAGGAGATGCGCGAGCGCCTCCAGAAGGCCGCCGACGAGGCCTATGCGGCGCGCGTCGAGACCAACACGGCCGAGGTCATGACCTACGTGGAGAAGCAGGTGCTCCTCCAGACCCTCGACCACCTCTGGCGCGAGCACCTCGTGACGCTCGACCATCTGCGCCAGGTGATCGGCTGGCGCGGCTATGCCCAGCGCGACCCGCTCAACGAGTACAAGTCCGAGGCCTTCCAGCTCTTCGAGGCGCTGATCGGGCGCCTGCGCGAGCAGGTCACGAGCCAGATCATGCGCATCGAGGTGGTGTTCCAGCAGCCGGAGCCCGAGCTGCCGCCGATGTTCGGCCAGCATCTCGATCCGATGACGGGCGAGAACGAGTTCGAGAGCGGCGGCTCCACCGGCATCGGTTCCCCCTCGGGGCTTGGGCTCGCCATGCTGCCCGGCGGCCTGCCCGCCGCGGACGCCATGGTGGCGGACCGCGACCCGACGAACCCCGACAGCTGGGGCAAGGTCAACCGCAACGAGCCCTGCCCCTGCGGCTCGGGCAAGAAGTACAAGCACTGCCACGGCGCCTTCGCCTGAGGCGGGGCGCCGGGCCATCCGCGCCGCGTAGCAGGATGGCGGGCGCGCTGGCGACGGACCCGGTCGACGGTGGCGCACTCCGCGTCGGAGCGCTGGCGGCCGTCGCGGGTCGTGTCGAGGAGGAGCCGGCCGCGATTGCGCCCGCGGCATTCCTTGGCCCGCGCCGCGAGCGCCGGCGTCGTGAGCCGTTCCGCCGCGACGGTCCTGAGATCGGCCGCCTCCGGCGCAGCCCCGGCGGCCAGGCTCGATCACGCCCGGGGGACCGCCTCCCGCAGGCCCTTGGCTCGACCGCCCGCGCCGGCGGGCGCGACGACGGCGCTCCCGGCGAGCGCTCCTGTCATTCAGCCTCGGACGCGGCCTCCATCCTCGATCTGGACGGCGGCAAGGTCGAGGCCGTCCATCACGGCCGCTGCAGCACTCCGCGGGCTCGGTGGTCCTGCGCCGCGTGAGCGCTCAGCGGGGCGCTCCGTCGAGCGCCATGAGGATGCGGTGGGCCGCCCGGATCCGGTCCGGGACGGGGACGTTGCGGTTGGCGAGGAGCACGACACCCGCGCGCCGGGCCGGGATGAAGGCGGCATAGGCGCCAAATCCCGTCGTCGATCCCGTTTTGTTGACGAGGACGTCGTCGCGGGGCGGGCGCGGCGGGTCGAGGCGCGCGACCGCGTTGGCCTTGAAGACCACGTCCGATCCGTTGCCCGCGAGCAGGGGCGCCAGCGCCTTGGGCTCGTCGTACATCTCCCAGCCGAGTCCCTGGGTCATGGGGCCGACCCGATGATAGCCTGTGCGGGTCGCGAGGATCGCACGGCGCAGGGGTTCATCGAGCCCGGACGGGTCCATCACGGCTTCGACGAAGCGGATCAGGTCGCCCGCGTTGGTCTTCACCCCGTAGGCTTCGGCCGCGAGGGGCGCGGGATTGACCCGAACGGGCCGGCCGTCCCGGTTGTAGCCCGTCGCGTAGTCGCCCATCCGCGCGGCCGGCACCCGGACGAAGGTGCGCGAGAGGCCGAGCATCGGCGCGAGCCGGCCCTCGATCAGCGCCTCGAAGGGCTCCCCCATGGCCCGGGCCGCAAGCTGGCCGAACAGGCCGATGCTGGGATTCGAGTAGACCCGGTGGGTGCCGGGGGCATGGTCGGGCCGCCAGGCCTTGAAATAGGCCGTCAGGGTGCGCTCGTCGACGACGCTTTTCGGCAGCTGCAGCGGCAGCCCCCCGGCCGTGTAGGTCGCGAGATCCAGGAGGGAGACCCGGTCCATCGCGCCGCCCGCCAGGGCCGGCAGGTGCCGGCTCGCGGGATCGGACAGGGACAGCGCCCCGCTCGCCTGCGCGTAGGCGCCCAGCGTTCCCGTGAAGGCCTTCGAGATCGAGCCGATCTCGAACAGCGTGCTCTCGGTCACCGGCCGCCGGTCCTCCCGGGAGGCCACGCCGTAGGTGAAGACGTCTCGGCGTCCCCCCTGCGTGACCCCGACCGCCATGCCGGGGACGTCGTGCGCCGCCATGACGGGCCGGACCGCCTCGCCGACGATCCGCTCCAGGCGGGCCCGCTCGTCCTCGGCGCGGGCGCCCGCCCCGATCGCCAGGAGGGCGCAGAGCGCCCCGGCGAGCCTCGCCAAGGTCCGCACCCATCCGCCTGCCGCTTCAAGCCGTCCGGTCATCCGATCTGTCCTTGCGTCGAGGGGGTGGCGGGGGCGACCGGGTTCAGGGCCGGCCGGAGCCGGGCGGGGTTCGGCCAATGAGGCATGGCTGCTCGGGCGCGTCGAGCCGGTCCGACAGGAGCAGGCGGAGGATGCGCGAGTCGGGATCGATCTCGACCACCAGCTCGAACAGGCCCGTCTCGGCGGAGGCCGAGAAGAAGGCGACGTTGCGCGCGTTCATGGAGGGAAAAGTGGGTGGCGACAGGCGCAGGATGTCGTGGGTCAGCGCCCGGCAGAGCCCCAGGATCCGTGAAAGGCGCTCCGGCGGGTAGAGCGCGCGCAGGTCCGGGGCGAGCATGGCGTGCAGCGCCCCCGCGTCGCGCTCGTTGTAGAGGCGCGCCATCCGCTCCGCGACGTCGGGCTGGCGGAAGAGGTCGAAGGGCTCCCCCGCGGCGCCCGTGGCCGCGAGGGTCGCGGCCAAGGCCCAGGCCGCGCGGCGCCTCCTCATGGCTCCCGGCGTCGGCACGCGAAGGGCAGGAAGGTGCTGGGGAGGCCGGCGTTCATCGCCGCGATCACCAGGATGTTGGCGACGTCGAGCTCCGCCTGCGACCGGGGGCACACGTCCGGCCGTCCGGCGCAGCCCGCGCCGAGGAAGGCCTCGTGCCGCTCGACGAAGTCGCGCCCGAGGCCGTCGGCGCCGCGGCGCGCCAGGAGATCGGTCCAGGCGCGGCGGTAGCGGACGCATTTCTCCTCCGGCCAGGAGCGCGGCGCGGCCTCGGGCGTCGTCTGGGCCTGGGCCGTCCGCCATGCCCCCTCGCGGGCGCTCGAGCCCGCCTCGGCGGGAAGGAGAAGGGCAAGCAGGGCGAGGGCGGGCGTCATCGGCGGTCCTTGAGGGCGCGTGCCCGAGGGAATCGGGGACGAGACCCTAGGCCGGGATGCGAGCCCGCGCCAACCCCCGGGCGGGCGCCGCCGGCTAGCCAGCCCCGCGGATTTCCGCCAAGCTCGCCCGTTCCCCTCTAGCCCTCCCCGCAAGGCCGATCCCCATGCCCGAGCCCCTGACCCTCGAGAGCCTTCGGCGGCTCGTCGCCGACGGCGCGGTCGATACCGTGGTGGTGGCCATGGTCGACATGGCGGGCCAGCTCGTGGGCAAGCGCTTCCAGGCCGAGCACTTCCTCGACTCGGGTCACGACGAGACCCACGCCTGCAACTACCTGCTCGCCAACGACATCGACATGGAGCCCGTGCCCGGCTACGCGGCCGCGAGCTGGAGCCAGGGTTACGGCGACTTCGTCCTCAGGCCCGATCTCGCCACGCTGCGGCGCATCCCGTGGCTCGAGGGCACGGCCCTGTGCCTTGCCGACGTCCTCGACCATCACGGCCACGCCGACGTGCCTCACAGCCCCCGCGCCATCCTGAAACGCCAGGTCGTGCGGCTCGCCGAGCGCGGCATGAGCGCCATGATGGCCTCCGAGCTGGAGTTCTACCTCTTCGACGAGAGCTACGAGGGCGCGCATCTCAAGGGCTACCGCGACCTCAAGACCGCGGGCTACTACATCGAGGACTACCACGTCTTCCAGACCTCCAAGGAGGAGGGCGTGATGCGGGCGATCCGGCGTGGCCTGCAGGGCGCCGGAATCCCGGTCGAGAACTCCAAGGGCGAGTGGGGGCCGGGCCAGGAGGAGATCAACGTCCGCTACGCCGACGCGCTCACCATGGCGGACCGGCACGCCATCCTGAAGAACGGCATCAAGGAGATCGCCCACGCCCAGGGCCGGGCCGTGACCTTCATGGCCAAGTGGCGCTACGATCTGGCGGGCTCGTCGAGCCACGTCCACGCCTCCCTCTGGGACGCGGCCGGCGCCACGCCCCTGTTTCGCGACGCGGGCGCCGAGCACGGCATGTCGGCGCTGATGCGCCAATTCATGGCGGGGCAGCTCGCCCATGCCCGCGAGATCACCTATTTCCTCGCCCCCTTCATCAACTCCTACAAGCGCTTCCAGGCCGGCACCTTCGCCCCGACCCGGGCCGTGTGGAGCGTCGACAACCGCACGGCGGGGTTCCGGCTGTGTGGCGAGGGTACCAAGGGCATCCGGGTCGAGTGCCGCATCGGGGGGGCCGACCTCAACCCATACCTCGCCTTCGCGGCCCTCATCGCGGCGGGGCTCGCGGGGATCGACGGGCGCATGGAGCTGCCCCCGCCCTTCGTGGGCGACGCCTATGCGGGCGAGAGCCTGCCCGAGATCCCCAAGACCCTGCGCGAGGCGGCGGAGGCGCTGCGCGGCTCAGGGATGCTGCGAGAGGCCTTCGGGGCGGGCGTCGTCGAGCACTACGCCCACGCGGCGGCCTGGGAGCAGCACGAATATGACCGCCGCGTCACCGACTGGGAGCTCAAGCGCGGCTTCGAGCGCTCCTGACCCGAGGATCCCGTCATGACAGCCGTCGTCCGTTGCCTCTCGCCCGTGGACGGGCGGATCGTCGCCGAGCGACCCGTGATGGACGAGGCCCATGTCGCCGGCGCGCTGGAGGCCGCGCGGCGCCCAACGCGCCTGGCGGCGGGTGCCGCTGCCCGAGCGGCGCGTCTGCGCGGGGCGGCGGTCGACGCCATGCTCGCCATCCGCGACGACATCGTGCCGGAGCTCGCCTGGCAGATGGGCCGCCCGGTGCGCTAGGGTGCGGGCGAGCCGCGCGCCTTCGAGGAGCGCGCCCGCCACATGATCGCGATCGCGCCGCAGGCGCTGGCGCCCCTGGAGCCCGCCCCGAAGGCGGGCTTGCGCCGGTGGATCGCCCGCGAGCCGCTGGGCCTGGTGCTGGTCGTGGCGCCCTGGAGCTATTCCTACCTCACGGCCGTGAACTCGGTGATCCCCGCGCTCATGGCGGGCAACGCGGTGCTCCTTGAGCACGCGGCCTGGACCCCGCTCGTCGGCGAGCGCTTCCAGGCTGTCTTCGACGCGGCCGGGCTGCCCCCGGGGCTCTTTCAGACCCTCGTTCTCGACCACGCCGCGACCGGGCGCCTGATCACCTCCGGCGCCGTGGACCAGGTGAACTTCACGGGCACGGTCGCGGGCGGACGGGCCATGGAGGCGGCCGCCGCGGGCACCTTCACGGGGCTCGGCCTGGAGCTCGGGGGCAAGGACCCGGCTTATGTGCGCGCCGATTGCGACCTCGCCCATGCCGTCGAGAACCTCGTCGTAGGCAGTTGGTCAGTTCCGGGTGATTCGAAGGCGAACGCTCTAGCTATTTCGGGCGATATGCGCTCCGCTGCACGCTCCTGGAGGATGTCGGCATGCGCATGGTTTCGGTGGCCGCACGTGCGGCGCTCACGTCCATCGCTCTGCTGAGTGCGGCCTCTGCACAGACGGCACCACCGGCCGCCCGTTTGCAGCGGCCCTACTCGCCACCTCCAAACTACGATCAGCTCCGGGCCGACTGCGCCAGCGACGCCGACGTGGCACGGCAGATCGCCGGCTGCGAGGCGGTGCTGGCAAACCCGGGCGAGCAGACCAACTACGCCATCGCGTACAACAATCGCGGTCATGCGCAGGAGCGCGCCGGGAACACCGCTGCCGCGCTCGCCGACTACGAGCGAGCCATCAAGCAGGAGCCCACCTACGCGACGGCACACATCAACCGGGCACGAGTGCTGGCGCAACTCGGCCGGACCGACGAGGCGATCGCCGCGCTCGATGCCGCGATCAAGATCGAGAACGATGCGTGGGCACGCTATGGCCGCGCTCGGCTGCTGGCCGCGAAGGGTGATCGCGTCCGCGCCCTTGCTGATCTGGAGGAGGCGGTCCGGCTCGCGCCGGGAGAGGCGGAGATCCGGACAGAGCGGGACCGGGTGCGCGCGCTACAGGCAGCCCAGGCCCCGCCTGCCGCTCCGACCCCCACGCCGGCCCACAACCCGCTGGAGGGGGCGGTTCTCGGAGCCGGGCGGCCCTATGTCGGCGAGGCGCTGCTGCGTGCTCCGCTCGGGCCCCTGCCGGCGGGAGACGCGCTCAGCACCTACACGCGTGACCTCCTCGCGCCAGGCTTTCCCGGGCTGGCCCTGAGCCCCTTGTCGGCATCGTCGCCCCTGGCCTTCAAGGCGGAGACGCCGGGCCTGCCAGGCCTGATGGTGCTCTGGCAAGACCTCTTGGGTGCCGACGCAGCCCGGACCCGGATGAGCCAGTTCGAGCG
>DASPJU010000422.1:0-4143 GCA_035628475.1 Salinarimonas sp.
TGCCGGCGGCCGCCCCGTCGTCATGAGCGACCCGTCGCTGGCGGCGCTGCGGGTCCTCGTCGCCGACGACGACCCCGACCAGCGGCTGCTGCTGCGGCGGCTGTTCGCCCGCGTCGGCATCGACGACGTCGTCGAGGCCGCCGACGGCGCCGCCGCCCTGGCGCAGGCGAGGGCGACGAACCCAGCGTTGATCGTGCTCGACCTCGGCATGCCCGTGCTCAGCGGCATCGAGGTGCTGCCGGCGCTGCGCGACGCCGTGCCGGGGGCCCGCATCGTGGTGCTGTCGAGCTTCCCCCGGCGCCGGCTGGCCGACGCCGTGCGGGAGCGGGGGGCGATGGGCTACGTCGAGAAGGACGTGCCGTCCGACCGGCTGGTCGGCGCCGGCAGGGCAGGGCGGCCAGCGCCCGGCACAGGGCCTGGAGCGTCGCCTGGCGGATGTTGAGCCGGTCGATGGTGGCGGGCGCGGCCGTGCCGATGCCAACCTGAGCGGTGGCGAGGATCGATTCGGCGATTCGCTCTCGCCGCGCCGGCGAGAGCGCCTTCGAATCGGCGAGCCCCTCCGGGATCCGCCCCGGGTCGAGCACCACGGCCGCCGCCACCACGGGTCCGGCGAGCGGCCCGCGCCCGACCTCGTCGAGGCCCGCCACCAGCCGGTGGCCCGCCGCCATTAGGGCGCGCTCGCGCGCGAAGTCGAGGCCCCGTCCCGCCATCGGCCCTTAGGCGGCCTGGCGCTGGCGGGCCATGAGGCCGTCGCGGATGTGCCGGGCAAGCTCCGTCGCGGCCGGCGTCGCGCCCATATGCGGCAGGTAGAGGTTGATCGAGAAGGGCGGGAGCGCCGGCAGCCCCGCCCCGGGAGGCAGGATCTCGAGGCTCGGCGGCACGGTGCTGGTGAGCAGCGCCATGACCGCGAGGTCGGTCTGCACCGTGGCCGTGATGGCCTCCATGTTCCCGACCTCGGCCACCGTGCGCCATTCGATGCCCGCCCGGCGCAGGACGTCCAGGATGGCGGGACGGAAGGCGCAGGTGTCGCTGCCGATCGAGACCGGCAGGGGTCGCACGAGATGCGCCTCGCCTCCCTTCGCGCCCACCCAGACCAGGAGGTCCGAGACGAGCGCCTCGCCGTCGGGGCCCACCTCGCGCTCCGTGGTGAGGGTCAGGTCGATCTCGCCCGCGGCGAGCGCCTCGCGCAGGCGCGGCGAGGAGCGGCAGTCGAGGGCGATCCGCACTCTGGGATAGGCGCGCGAATAGCTCTTGAGCACCGCGGGCAGGTAGGGGGCGACGAGGTCGTAGGGGATTCCGAGCCGCACCTCGCCCTCGTGCGTCGGGCTCGTCATGTCGGCCCAGATCTCGTCGTTGAGGGCGAGGAGCCGCTTGGCCTTGGCGAAGAGGCGCTCGCCGGCGGCGGTGAGCGTCAGGCCGCGCCGGTCGCGGGTGAAGAGCGAGGCGCCGAACCCGTCCTCGAGCCGCTTGATCTGCTGGCTGACCGCGGCCTGGGTGAGGTTGAGGACGTTCGCGGCCGAGGTCATGCCGGCGGTCTCGGCCACGGCCACGAAGGCGCGCAGCAGCGCGGTGTCGAGATTGCGGGTCACGGCGGAGCTCCGATAAACGACGCTTATCCCAGAGATAATGAACATTCATTTCCCTAATTCAAGTGCCGCGCCTACATCTGTCCCCATCGCCATCGACGCCCGCTCACGAGCGCCGACGACGTGACCCACCGGCCGGATGGCGGCCGCCCATCGAGCCCTGGCCTCCGACGCGGAACGCATGGTCCGCGAACGGATCCGCATGCCCGGGCGCGACGGCTCCGCCGGCCATCAGCGCAAGACGACAAGGAGACCACCATGGCCCTCATCATCTCGACCCGCGCGGCGTCCGTTGCTCCCGCGCTCCGCGCCCTCGCGGCCTTCCGCGCCTTCGCGGACGGCGTCGCCCGGGAGGTTCAGGTCCTGCGCGACCTGCGGGCGCTCCAGGCGCTCGACGATCACCGCCTGCACGACATCGGTCTCGACCGGGGTTCCATCGAGGACGCCGTGCGCCACGGCCGTCCGCGGCGGCGGGGGTGAACGGTCGGGTGCGTCGGGGCACGGGACGCGCGTGCGCGAGCGGCTAGGGTCTCCGGGATCGGAGACCCCCGCCCATGCGCCGTCCCGCCCTCGATCCGCCCGGCTGGACCCGAGCCCAGCGTCGCGTCCTCGCGGCGCTGGCCCTCGCCGGCCCCGTCACGGGCGCGATCGCGCTCGCGGCCTTCGTGCTCAACGACAGTTTCGCCTGGGTCGCCCACGGCTATGTGGGGACGAGGCCTCTGGCTCATGGGGGCACGGCGGGGGACGCGGCCCGGTCCGGGGCGGCCGCGCTCCTGATCTCGGCCTGGATGGCGCTGCCCTCCGCTGCGGGCGCGGCGCTCGGCGGGCGCCTCGTGGGCCGGGGCGGCGCGCCCTTTCTCCTCGTCGGGATCGCCCTCTCGCAGGCTCTCGTCACCTTCGGCTATCTCGTCAGCGTCGGCCCCTGGGGCAGCGACCGCGAGCCGCTCGCGGGCCTTGCCGTGACGCTCTATCCCGGCCTCCAGATGCTGTGGCTCGCGGGCACGATCGCCGTCGCCTGGGCGATCGGCGCCCTCACGAGCCGGCGGATCCGCCCGGCTCCTTCAGCCGGAGCCGGATCCGGTAGGCGAGGCCGTCGCGCACGTCACGGAAGGCGTCGAGGCGCTGCTCGCGGCTGCCCTGGATCAAGGTCGGATCCGGGGTCGGCCAGTACTCGACCTCGGCCGCGAGCGTGCGCGTGAGCTCCAGCGCCGCGTGGTGGGCCTCCGGCGCCAGCGAGACGATGAGGTCGAAGTTGAGGCCTTCGAACTCCTCCAGCTCGTCGAGGGTGCGCGGCTTGTGCTTGGCGGCGTTGATGCCGATCTCGTCCAGCGCCGCCACCATGAAGGGGTCGGTCTCCCCCTTGCGCACGCCCGCCGACTGCACGTAGGTCGACTTGCCGAAATAGTGGCGGGCGAGCGCCTCCGCCATGGGCGAGCGGATGGCGTTGTGGCCGCAGACGAACAGGACCGATTGGACGCGCCGCCCGCCCCCCGCCGCCATGCGCCCTAGCCTTTCCAGTGCAGGGCGTAGATGAGGGTGAAGAGGCGGCGGGCGGTGTCGAAGTCGATCATCACCTTGCCGTCGAGGCGCTCCATGAGCAGGTTCGCGGCCTCGTCGTGCAGGCCGCGCCGGCCCATGTCGATCGCCTCGATCTGCCCCGGGGAGGCGGTGCGGATCGCCTTGTAATAGCTGTCGCAGATCATCTCGTAGTCGCGGATCACCCGCCGCAGCGGGGACAGCGAGAGATGATGGGTCATGAGGGTGTCTCCCTCGGGCGAGCGGATGCAGAAGGCGAGCCGCCCGTCCATCAGGCCGAGATGGAGCGCGTAGGGGCCGCGGTCGTGGTCCGGCACGTGGAAGCTGTTCGTCTCCAGGATGTCGTAGATCGCGATGGCGCGCTCGTGCTCCTGGTCCGGGTTGCCGCGCCCGATGGATTCCTCGTCGAGCGTGACGGCGACGAGGCGGTGGCGGTTATCGGGCATCGGACCGTCAGAGGTTCAGGCGGATCGCGACGGAGCGGGCGTGACCCTCGAGCCCCTCGGCGCGGCCGAGGGCCACCGCGTGGGGTCCGAGCGCGCGCAGCGACGCGGGATCGCACCGCAGGATCGAGGTTCGTTTCATGAAGTCAAGCACCCCCAGCCCCGACGAGAACCGGGCCGAGCGGGCGGTGGGCAGGACGTGGTTGGGCCCGCCCACGTAATCGCCGATGGCCTCGGGCGTATGGGCGCCGAGGAAGATCGCGCCGGCGTTGCGCACCCGGCCAGCGAGCGCGTCGGCGTCGGCGGCCTCGATCTCCAGGTGCTCGGGGGCGATGGCGTCGACGAGCGGGATCGCGTCGGCGAGGTGGGGGACGAGGACGATCGCCCCGTAGTCGCGCCAGCTCGCGCGGGCGATCGCGGCCCGGGGCAGGGTGGCGAGGTGGCGCTCGACCGCCGCCTCGACGGCGTCGGCAAGCTCCGGGCTGTCGGTGACGAGGATCGACTGGGCGGCCGTGTCGTGCTCGGCCTGGGCCAGGAGGTCGATCGCGACCCAGTCCGGGTTCGCATGCGCGTCGGCG